>NZ_JAZBQR010000001.1:0-87701 GCF_036348395.1 Pseudomonas sp. AL 58 | reverse complement strand
CGAACTCAAGGGCACCCCACCGACGCCATCGCAGGCAAGCCTGCTCCAACAAAGACCGAGCAGCCTGTAGGAGCCGGGCTTGCCCGCGATGCAGGCGCCGCGCACCCATTAAGCATGCCCCCCCTCCGCAGAACATCTGTTCTGTACGGTGCTTATTATCGAAAGCTTCGTTGTGGCTAAAAAGCGATTTATAGTGCGACAAATCCGCTAGTTTTCCTCACAGATATGAAGCTGCCCGCCCTCTCCGCCTTCCGCTATTTCGACGTCGCGGCGCAAACCGAAAGCTTCGTTCGCGCCGCCGAACTGCTGCACGTCACCCATGGTGCCGTCAGCCGGCAGGTGCGCTTGCTGGAGGAGTCCCTCGGGGTGCAGTTGTTTGAGCGACGCAACCGGGCGATTTTCCTCACGGCCGCCGGACGCGCCCTGCATGGCACCACCCAGTCGCTGTTCGAGCAGTTGGAAGGTGCGGTCTATCGCCTGCAACAACAGGCGCGGGAAAACGTTCTGGTGCTCTCCTGCGAGCCGACTATCGCCATGAAATGGCTGATTCCGCGCCTGCCGGCCTTCCATGCCGCGCACCCAGACATCCACATCCATCTGGTGGCGGCCGGCGGCCCGGTGGATTTTATCGGCAGCGGTATTGACCTTGCGCTGCGCCGCGATGACTTCCCATGGAGCAAAGGCCTGGACGCCGTTAAGGTCTGTGACGAATACGTAGGCCCGGTGTGCAACAACGCCCTGGCCACACAGGGACTAGTAGGGCAACGGCTGCTGCATACAGGCTCACGACCCAATGCCTGGAACATCTGGTTACGCCTGAGCAAGCAGTCAGCCCAGGACTGCAGCCGAGCCGACTATGAGCATTTCTACCTGTGCATCCAGGCAGCAGTGGCTGGCCTGGGCCTGGCAATGGCCTCGTTCCTGATGGTGCAGGACGAAATCGCGGCCGGGCAACTGCAGGCGCCTCAGGGCTTTATCAAGGACGGCTCAGCGTATTACCTGCTCTGCCCCCAGCCCATTGCCGAGCACGCTACATACCGACGCTTCGCTGACTGGATCACGGCGCAGTCGCAAGCCGCTGGCAATACGATGAACCTGAGCTGAAATCCCCACCCCAGGTCCGATAGCCGGCCGTATCGATGTGAATCCGCCCCGTAGGGTAGCGCCCCAATCCCATGTTCCAGGCAGCACCTTGGGTTTGCCAGAAACGGCACAACGACGCGGGATCAGTACCACGGGGCAGCAACAGGTCAACCGCAAAGGCGCGGGTGTGTGCACTGCCAACAGCGCCACCGGCACACGCATTGAGCGTGGGATTACGGTACGCCGAGACGACCTCGTAGCGGCGCAGGACGTGCTGATCATCCAGGGCCTTGAGCAGTTGCAGGGTCGAGCGTACGGCGGGCCATTGCCCCACAGGCGGTACCGCGAATGGCTCGGCAGCGCATAGCCGCCAGTCGCTGGCTGAGCGCAGCAACTCATGTATTGGAACCCTGCCATAGAGTCGCGCCTCGACCAGCATGTCACGGAACACTCGCGTCTCATGGTCGCCAGCCCAGAGGGCGAACATGCGCACGTCGCGCTCATCGGCATACGCCCCAAACGTACCGAGCCACAGGCCCATCACTGGCAGCGCCACCTTGCGCCGTATCACCCGCATAAACGCTCCACTTCCCAAGCCCACAGAAATGCCTACAGTATGGCCTGACTAGCAAAAGGAGAGAGGCCACTGGCATGGAGTCAACTATGCGCAAAACCACTTTATTAACCCTGACGCTTGGGCTGTCTGCCTTGGCCCTGAGCACGACACCACAGGCCGATACCAGGGTCACCCTGGGTGATCAGCAACGGGTCAGCAGGTTGTTTGCCTACCCCAACAACTGCAGCGCTATCTGCTTCCGGGACTGGACGCTGGAACAGACCGTCGAGCACTACCTGAAGCAAAGCGTAGCGCGAGACGGCTACACCCAAGCGACGGTCCGGGTGGGGCGCGACAATGGCACCCTGTATGCCGATATTACAGACGTCCCCAGCACCTACGGCGAACCGCTGACGCGCCTGCTAGACAATGGCGAACTCGCCTACCAGGGCGCCAGCCAGCTCAACCGCGACGGCAAGTGGGCCTACAACTGGCTGCTGTTCCTGCCACTGGGCATGGCCCTGGAAAATCGCCGCAGCATCGAGCTGCTGCACTTTCCGCCAGACTATTCGCTGACCCAGGCGCAAGATTACCTGCGCTCGAACACCACTGACCGCTGGGCGTACCTGTTGAGTGTCAACGGTGTACCTGTGGATAACACGCCGGCCTTCCAGACCATCGTCGACATTGCCCCGATTGCCGCCCCTGCCTCTGCCGGCAAAGCGCTCGAGGGTGTCTACGGGTACTTCAACGACTACCAGACGAGCATGGTCAAGGCGGTTACCCGCAACGCCAGGGGGGATTCACTGCCGATGGTGGCATTTGGTTCACCGGTACGTACCTGGGTGGAGCAAACCTATGGCCAACGCGTCAACGTACTGGGGCTGGTGACTATCAGCCCGACGACCGGGCAACGCGTGCCGGTACTGGGCTCAAACCACCCCAGCGCCATTTGGTACACCGCAGACAAAGCCAACCACGCAGGCGATCAGGACCAGGCAGACGCGGCGGGTTTGAAGATGATGGGCCAGGACCTCAGCGCCGCCTGCTGGCAGGCCGGCATGGGCAGCAACCCCAAGGCCGATGCCGAGGCCACGCTGAATGCCTGTACGCAAAAATGGCAGGTCACCGCGAAGACGCAGACCTGTGAGCTGTTCTACCGTTCAATTCGGGAAATGAACCCGGAGCAGGCCGCAGCCAAATGCAACACCGATGCGGTAAGGCGCAGCTTGCAAACGCTGCAACAGCCTCTGGAAGAGATCTGATCGCTCAAGCCTCATTGCCGGCCAACGCCGACAATGAGGCTACAGGGCTCAGTCCTGTGGGCGCAGGCGATACTGCGGCGGCAACTGCTCAAAGCCGCTGATGGTGGTGTTGAGGCTCTTCCAGCGGCCATCCTTGATGCCGTAGATGCAGCCATGCACCGACAGGCTCTGCCCACGATGCCAGGCGTTTTGAACGATGCTGGTATGAGCAACGTTAGCCACCTGCTGAATCACGTTCAGCTCACACAAGCGGTCGACCTGCTCTTCCTCAGTAGCCAACTGCGAAAGCGCCACGCGGTTCTCGTAGTAAAGGTCACGGATCGAACGCAGCCAGCCGTCGATCAGGCCCAACTGGCGATCCTGCATCGAGGCCCGCACACCGCCACAGCCATAGTGGCCGGTGACCAGAATGTGTTTGACCTTGAGTACGTCTACTGCGTACTGGATCACCGACAGGCAGTTCAGGTCGGTGTGCAGCACCACGTTGGCGACATTACGGTGAACAAACAGATCGCCCGGCAGCATGCCGACGATTTCGTTGGCCGGCACCCGCGCATCAGAGCAGCCGATCCACAGGAATTCAGGCGTTTGCTGGCGTGCCAGCTTGGCGAAAAACTCCGGATCTTCCTGTTTGATTGCATCAGCCCAGCGGGCGTTGTTATCAATCAGTTCTTGTAGGTCGTGCATGTTCAAGCCTCATAGATGATCCGCAGTCTCTGACAGGCGCCACGCCGAACAGGTCACGCGCAGCATGGAACTGCCTTCAGTCGATCAACGTGCAGGCCATCACCAGCGCATCCTCGCGACCACCAGCAATGGGGTAATAATCTCGACGCCGACCCACTTCGTTGAAGCCGTAGCGCTCGTACAGCCGGTAGGCAGACTGGTTGCTGGCGCGCACCTCGAGGAAACACTCCCGGCCGTTGAGCTCGTAGGCACGTTTCATCAGGTGCTCAAGCAAGCGCAAGCCCAGGCCGCGCCCCTGACTCTCCGGCTTGACGGTGATGTTGAGCAGGTGCGCCTCATCGATGATCACGTTGATCACCCCGTGCCCAACCTGCTGCCCACCCTCGAACATCAACCAGATTTCATAGGATTTTAGCCCGTCGAGGAAAATTCCTCGGGTCCAGGGGTGGCTGAAGGCGGCATATTCGATCTTCAGTACGGCATCCAGGTCCGCCTCGGTCATCCGACGAAAACTGATTGTGTCACTCATCGCTTGGTTTCCAGCGCGCCATCAGCCGACGCATGGCTTTCCAGACGTCCGCCTTGCGTTGCGGCTCGTCCATCAACACTTCAAGGCCCGGCAAGGCCCAGGCATGCCCCAGGCCCTCGACCGGTAATTCACGGTAAAAGGCCTGCTCGTCGGCCTCCCCAGCAAAGCGCACGGCAGGCAGACCAACCAGCCACAGGCAGGCGCACGGAGCGTCTTCCAGGCGGGCCTGGATAAAGCCCTGCACGAAGTCACGGGCCGCCCCCGGCCCCTGGTCAAGGTTGCCACGCACCAACAGTGGCCAGCGCACGGGCTCACCGATGATCTGCGGGCTGTCTGGCAAGCCTGCGGCACGCAACATGTCCTTGAGCAGCAAGTAGGACGGATCGCGACTCTGGAACGGTTCGCCAGTGGCCAACTCGACCAACACCAGGCAACGCCCTGCACGTAGCAATTGCAAGGCGAAACGCGGCGGCGGAACGACAGCCGCCTTGACCGGCGCTACCGCCTCCTCGGCCTCTTCCAGCGGCTTGCTGGCAGCTCGCGGGGTGGTGCTGGGGCGCGGGATCTCGATTTTCTGCCGCTCAACCGGCTTGCTCACCGGCACAACGACGGGGGCGGTCTGTTGCACGGGCGAATGTGCAACCTCCTCCACCAGCGGCTCCAACGGCAGCAAGAGTTCAGGGCGCGACGGCGCAGCGAACGGCAGTTCGGCACGCGGCAGCCAAGGCACTACTTGCATGGCATTGAGGTAAGCGCGGCGGCGGGACTCGGTGAGCAAAGGTCGGCCATCTGTGGATAAGTCAGGGCCCACATTCTACCGCCCTTCGCTGCCCGGCGCCGCAGTTGATCGGCAGAAATCCGCCCGAGAATACCCACAAGCGATCAAGGGGTGAATCGACAACCGCATGATGCAGTACAATCGGCGCTTTTATTTGGCAGCGAGTCGACCCGCCAATGATCGAACCCAAACGCGTCCTGCGCGCCCTAGCCGAACACTGGGCCTTGCTCGAGCCGTTGTGCGAGCGCTTCGACCAGGGCACCCTGAGCCTGGCAGAACTGCGCCTGCAACTGGCGACCCAGCAGCTGGAAAGCACGCCGCAAGACATCACCAACCTGCTCGATGTGTGGATTCGCCTGGATATTCTGGTGCCCGTGGCCAAAAGCCCGAACCGTTTTGAACTGAATGCCCAGATCCACGATTTCCTCGCCTACCTGCGCCGCGAGCACCGCCTTGGCCTGTGCCTGGAAATCGAAGCCTACCTGCGCCACCTCGAGCGTCTGGCCGGGCACATCCAGGACGCCTTCGACATTCGCGACGGCAACGACCTCGCACGCCAACTGCGCCTGCTCGACATGCGGGTGCGTGACGTTCTGAAAAAGCTCGACAACGACGAACAGGCACTGGTGGCCGTGGCCGAACGGGCCAAGACCAGCGACCGGCAGATTCCCCTGCGCCAGCGTTACGCTGAAGTTCTCGCGACCTGGGACGAGTACGTCGAGCCGATGATCCAACTGGTCAACGCCGACGGCGCCTTCGAGCAGGGTGTACGCAAGGTCGAGACCGTGCTGTTGCGCCTGCTTGGCGAACAGGCACGCCTGGGCCAACTGGTCGACGACGACATGCTGCTGCGCACCCATGCCCGCATCCTGGAAATGCAAACCAGCGCGCAACTGACACTGCGTCATGCCCGCGAACTGCTGCTGCCCCTGCGTGAAGAAGCGCGCCGACACAACGCCGTGACCCGAGGCGCGGCACTGGCCCTGTCGGTGATCCGCCGCAAAGGCCTGGACGCCGTGCCACACGCGGCAATGCCCCTGTTCACCCGGCCGCAGAGCACTTTCCTCGGCAGCGCCAGCCAGGTGGAAGCCTATGTCTATGCCTTGGCCCGCTTCGAGCCCAAGCCGGCGCAGTTCCCCAAGGCGCACAAGAACCAGAAGGGCGAACCGCCGCGCGCACCGCGCACGGTCAAGGAAATGCTCGAACGCTGTACCGACGCCCTGCCAATGCCAGACCTGATGACCTGGCTGCTGGAGCAGGAGCCCGAAGGCGCCACCGACGAATTGCTGTACTGGTTCTCGCGCCTGTCGCGGGAAAAGCGCTTTACCCGCGAACGCCTTGAGCGCCGTGACTACCACACCCGCGAGCACCAGGTCAGCCTGCGCTCATTCGCCCTGACGTCCAGCCGCGAAACGCCGCTGGAGCCTACTGCGAGCACCTCACATGCATCTTGATCTTTCCGAACTGTCCCAGCTCGCGCCGATCTTCCGCGAGCTGTTCAAAGGCTTCCACATCAGCCGCCGCGACCCAGAGCTTTACGCTCAACTGTCGAACTTTCAGGACCAGTACCGCGGCCTGTTCAGGGCCTTGGGGTTCGAGCTGGTCTGCGATACCCGTGGTTTCTACTACTTCGTCCCCGAGCAAGCCGCCGCGCAAGTCAACAAGACCGCCCAACGCCTCTCGCTGTTCACCTTCATTTTGGTAGAGCACCTGGCCGACCAGGGGCGAGACCCGATCGCCGTGCTGGATGGCGGCAGCCTGGGCCGTGATGAGCTGCCGTCGCTGCTGGAGAAATACCGCGACCTGTTCATCCAGGCTGAAGTCCAGACACCAGAGGAACTGGAAGAAAAGATCATGCGGCGCATGACCCAACTCGGGTTTGCCAGCGAAGAGAATGGTATCTACCGCTTCCTGCCGCCGATGCACCGTTTCCTCGACGTGTGCCTGTCGGTCCAGCAGGACCGCGACCTGGCCGCCAGCCTGCACAGCGCGTTGCCACTGCCAACGCCCGTACTGGTCGACGAAGACAGCGACGAGAAACTGCTCAAGACTGACGACCCGCTTGATCTGGGCCCGTTCGACGACCTGGACGAAACCGAAGAAGAGGCCCTGGCCCGTGCCATCGCCGAAGAGCAACAGGAGATTGATGCATGAGCCAGGAACGCTACGGCATCCGCCGCTTTGCACTGCTCAACACTGCCGGCTACAGCCTCGGTCTGTTCCCGCTGGAGCACCCGCTGTCGGTCTACGGCGCCAACAACCTGGGCAAGAGTGCGTCGATCAACGCCCTGCAGTTCCCGATCCTGGCACGCATGTCGGACATGAGCTTCGGCAAGTACAGCCTGGAGCAGTCGCGGCGCTTCTACTTCGCCAGCGACACCAGCTACATCCTCTGTGAAGTCTCACTGCCCCACGGCCCGCACGTGATCGGCGTGGTCGGACGCGGCCCGGGCGGCGGTTTCGGTCACCAGTTCTTCGCCTATGCCGGCGAGCTGGACCTGGCTCACTACCAGAAGAACGACACCTGCCTGCGCCAGAAAGAGCTGTTCAGCAACCTCGAGCGCAATGGCCTGAAGGCTTACGAACTCAAGCCTGACGAGCTGCGTCGACTGCTGGTCGGCGGGCACACGTCGGTGCCGCTGGACTTGACCCTGATTCCCTTGCGCTCCACCAGTGAACAGAGCCTGAAGACCTTCCGCGCACTGTTCATCAACCTGCTGCACATGCGCGAAATCACTGCGGCCAAACTCAAGCAACTGTTCCTCGATGCCTTCGAGCACAGCCTGCGCTCGGGCAGCGTCGACTATATCGCGGCCTGTGAAGAAGCCTTCCGCGACGTACGCCGCATGGAGCAGGACTACAACGCCCTCGTCTCAGCCGGCCCACTGGTCGAGGCCTTGGCCAACGGCGTAACCCAGCGTGACATTCTGCGCGGCAAGCTGCACCGCCTGTCTCCCCTGCTCGACTCGCTGCTGGGTACCTGGCAGGACTACGCGATGGCCCGCAAGGAAGAACTGGTCATCCAGTCTGAACACTACCGCAACGAGCAGGATGCCCTGCAGAACAATCAACGCGGTGGTACCCAGGAACTGATGCGTCTGGAGCGCGAAATCACCGGCATCCAACGCTGGCTGGGCGAGTTGTCAGTGCTCAAGCACCGCTTTGCCCTGATCGATGACGTCAAGGTCCTGGAACAGCAACTGTTGGCAGCCAAGGATGCCCACGATGAACTGGCCGGTGCCCTCGCCCAGTCACGGCAGTTCAGTGCCGAAGACCTTGAAGAACGCCTGCGTGACCTGGAAAAGCGACTGAAATCGGTCAAGCAGCAACTCGACCACGCCGACAACAACAGCTATGCCCGCCTGCGCGAAGAGTTTTCGCAACAGGACGTCGAGCGCCTGATGCGTCTGTTCAACGGCGCCCTGTTCAGCCTGCCCCTGGGCGAACGTGGCATCGAACTGGACGACAGCGAACTGTGGGTCAAATCCCTGGAAGCAGTACTTGAACGCTTCAAGGGCGAGCGCTTTGAAGTGCCGGGCCTGTCTATCGACCTGTCGCATATTGAACCCCCTGCGCTGCAGGCACTGGCCGACCGCGCGGCCCTGCGCGACCAGAAAGAGCGCCTGGAAAAAGAGCTCAAACAGCTCAAGACGCAACAGGCCGTCGCTGCCGACCGCGCTGCTAGCAAGACCCAGACCGAAGCCCTGTACCAACAGGTACTGGACGCTCAAAAAGCGCTGGAAGACTACCGCCGCGCGCAGACACTGAGCGCCGAAGAAGGCGAAAAACTCGAGCAGCTCGCGCAACTGGAGGCGGCTCAGGACGAACTCAAGCGCTCCAGCGACGCCTTCACCGAGCGCGTCCAGCAGTTGTCGGCCAAGCTGCAACTGGTCGGCCGGCAGATCGCTGACATGGAAGCCAAGCAACGCACCCTTGACGATGCCCTGCGGCGCCGCCAACTGCTGCCGGCTGACCTGCCATTCGGCACCCCGTTCATGGAGCCGGTGGACGACTCGATGGACAACCTGCTGCCGCTGCTCAACGACTACCAGGACAGCTGGCAGGGCTTGCTGCGCTGCGATGGCCAGATCGAAGCGCTGTACGCCCAGGTACGCCTCAAGGGCGTGGCCAAGTTCGACAGCGAAGACGACATGGAACGCCGCCTGCAACTGCTGATCAACGCCTACGCCCACCGCCAGGACGAAGCCCTGACCCTGGGCAAGGCCCGCCGCGCCGCGGTCACCGACATCGCCCGAACCCTGCGCAACATCCGCAGCGACTACGACAGCCTTGAACACCAGCTGGCGTTGTTCAACCGCGAGATCAACAAGCGCCAGGTATCGAACCTGCAGAGCTTCCGCATTGTTCTGGCACCGAACAAGGAAGCGCTCAAGCACATCGATCAGATTATCCACAGCGCCGGTCAGTATGAGGAAGGCGAAACGCTGTCGGTGTTTGACCTGAGCCAGAGTGCCGAGCAGGACAACAAGAACGAGGAAGCCAAGGAGTACCTGGCACGCCTGGTGGCCGCCAACCACAACCAGTTGGGCCTCAAGGACCTGTTCGAGCTGGCGTTCGAGATTACCAAGGTCGGTGGTCAGCCAGTGATCCATACCGACATCGACGGCGCCGCCTCCAACGGCACCACCATGACCATCAAGGCACTGACCAACATGTACTTGTTGCTGCACTTGATGGACCGTGACCTGGCGGGTCGCGTACGCCTGCCGTACTACCTGGACGAGGCCGCCGACATCGACGAGCGCAACCAGGCGGCGCTGCTGGAGACCAGCCTGCAACTGGGCTTTGTGCCGATTCTGGCCAGCGTCAAGCCGCAAGTCTCAGCCAAGGTGGCCATTGACCTGGAAGGTGGCAGCGGGCCGAACGGGATCTACATCGATGAAGCGGACTGGAAATTCATCAGCCGCCACGAAGAGGTCAAGGCGGTAGCACACGAAGAGGACGTGGTTTCAGCGTAGTGGCGCCATCGCAGGCATCCGTGGAAACACGGCTTGCCTGCGATGAATTCAACGCCGTATTACTGAGCCCACGGCAAGATCGGAATTGCAGTCACCGCATTCTGCGGGCTGCCTTCGATGATCCGGTCACTGTAGACCAGGTACACCAGGGTGTTGCGCTTCTTGTCCAGGAAGCGCACGACCTGCATGGTCTTGAACACCAAGGAGGTGCGCTCCTTGAACACCTCCTCACCATCCTTGAGCTCTTCCTTGAAGCGAATCGGCCCGACCTGACGGCAGGCAATGGACGCCTCGGCACGGTCTTCAGCCAAACCCAGCCCGCCTTTCAGGCCACCGGTCTTGGCGCGCGACAAGTAGCAGGTCACCCCTTCCACCTTCGGGTCGTCGAACGCTTCGACCACGATGCGGTCATTCGGCCCGACAAATTTGAACACCGTCGACACCTGGCCGATTTCCTCGGCCGAGGCCAACAATGGCAGGGCCAGCAAAGCCCCCAGCAATCCTTTGATCAAACGCACACGGTTCTCCCTCATACCAGAATCAGATTGTCGCGATGGACCAGCTCCGGCTCAGCGCTGTAACCCAGCAGGCTTTCAATGGCCTCGGAGGACTGGCCGATGATTTTCTGCGCTTCCAGCGCACTGTAGTTAGCCAGGCCTCGGGCGATCTCCTGGCCGTCCGGACCGACGCAGACCACCATCTCGCCGCGGCGGAAGCTGCCTTGCACACCTTTGACGCCAACCGGCAACAGGCTCTTGTGCCCTTCGCGCAGCGCCTGGACGGCACCGGCATCAAGGGTCAACGTACCACGGGTTTGCAGGTGACCGGCCAGCCACTGCTTGCGTGCCGCCAGCATGCCACGCTCAGGCGACAGCAGGGTACCCAGGCGCTCACCCGCCTTGAGACGGTCCAGCACGCGCTCCAGGCGCCCGCCGACGATGATCGTGTGTGCCCCGGAGCGGGCCGCCAGACGCGCAGCACGCAGCTTGGTCTGCATACCGCCACGGCCCAGCGCACCACCCGTACCACCCGCCACGGCATCCAGGCTCGGATCATCGGCACGGGCTTCGTAGATCAACTCGGCATCGGGGTTGGTGCGCGGGTCGGCATTGAACATGCCATCGCGGTCGGTGAGGATCACCAGCAGGTCAGCCTCGACCAGATTCGCCACCAGCGCCGCCAGGGTGTCGTTATCACCGAAACGGATCTCGTCGGTGACCACCGTATCGTTTTCGTTGATGACCGGTACAACCCCCAGCTCTACCAGCGTGCGCAGGGTGCTGCGGGCGTTCAGGTAACGCTTGCGGTCAGACAGGTCATCATGGGTCAGAAGGATCTGCGCAGTGTGCCGGCCGTGTTCAGCGAAGCTCGACTCCCACGCCTGCACCAGGCCCATCTGGCCGATGGCAGCGGCTGCTTGCAGCTCGTTCATGGCACTCGGTCGCTTGGTCCAGCCCAGGCGGCTCATACCCGCGGCTACCGCCCCGGACGACACCAGCACCAACTCGACACCCGCTTCATGCAACGCCACCATCTGCTCGACCCAGACACCCATGGCCGCGCGATCCAGGCCTTTGCCATCTGCCGTCAGCAGGGCACTGCCGATTTTCACGACCCAGCGCTGGGCACCCGTCACCTTGCTCCGCATCTTCTTCCAACCTATGCCGATCTGTGGATTCTAAAAAACAGCGCTTGCTACGCCTTGTAGGAGCCGGCCTTGCCGGCGATGCAGCCTAACAGGTACCACGCTGATGCAATCACGGGCAAAGCCTGCACCTACAGACAGCAAAACGCCGCTTAAAAAAGCGGCGTTTAGTGTACTGCAACGGATCAGTCGCGCACGTAAATGATTTCTGGACCGTCTTCGTCCTCTTCATCCCAATCGTCGTCGTCATCGTCACCGATGTCATGCACGCTCTTCACGCCGCTACGGCGCAGAGCACGTGCGTCGTCCAGCGCCTGAAGCTGGGCACGGGCCTCGTCTTCAATACGCTGATCGAGATCCGCCAGCTCTTCGGCATACGCCGGGTCGTTGGCCAGGCGATCAGCACGGTCTTCCAGATAGCGCATGATGTCGCGGCTAAGCTGCTCGGTGCCCTGCTTGGAGATTGCCGAGATCACGTACACCGGGCCTTCCCACTGCAGACGCTCAACCACTTCCTTGACGCGCTCGTCGCGCTCGTCGTCCATCAGCATGTCAGTCTTGTTCAGCACCAGCCAGCGATCGCGCTCAGCCAGCGACGGGCTGAAGCGGGTCAGCTCGTTGACAATGACCTCGGCAGCATCGGCACTGTTGCTCTCGTCCAGCGGCGCCAGGTCGACGAGGTGCAGCAGGAGGCGAGTACGCGCCAAGTGCTTGAGGAAGCGGATACCCAGGCCAGCACCCTCGGAAGCGCCTTCGATCAGGCCGGGAATGTCGGCGATGACGAAGCTCTTCCAGCGGTCGACACTGACCACGCCCAGGTTCGGCACCAGGGTGGTGAACGGGTAATCGGCGACCTTCGGCTTGGCAGCCGATACCGAGCGAATGAACGTACTCTTGCCTGCGTTAGGCAGGCCCAGCAGGCCGACGTCGGCCAGCACTTTCATTTCCAGCTTCAGGTCACGCTGCTCGCCCGGCTTGCCCGGCGTAGTCTGACGCGGGGCACGGTTGGTACTGGACTTGAAGCGCGTGTTGCCCAGGCCGTGCCAGCCGCCCTGGACCACCATCAGCTTCTGCCCTGGCTTGACCAGGTCGCCGATGACTTCCTGGGTGCTGGCGTCAATCACGGTAGTACCGACCGGTACACGCAGGATCAGGTCGTCGCCCTTCTTGCCGGTGCAGTCGGTGCTGCCGCCATTGGAGCCGCGCTGGGCCTCGAAATGGCGGGTATAGCGATAGTCGACCAAGGTATTGAGGTTCTCGTCGGCAACCATGAACACCGAGCCGCCGTCACCACCGTCACCGCCGTTGGGACCACCGTTCTCGATGAACTTCTCACGACGAAAGCTCATGCAACCATTGCCACCGTCACCGGCTTTGACCCGGATCGACACTTCATCAACAAACTTCATAAAAACCGCCTCTCGTCGTCTCGACGAGTTGAATGACACAAAGACATAAGGCTCTTGCAAAAATGAGCGCGGCGGCCCCGTCAACGACCGTAGAATCCAGCGCCGGCAGCCCATACAAACAGTTTTGCAAGAGACTCACCCCACAAACGAAAAAGCCCCGTCGCGAGACAGGGCTTTTCCAGCGACATCGCTATTAGGCAGCGACAACGCTTACGTAACGACGACCGAACTCGCCTTTTTTCTCGAACTTGATCACGCCTTCGATTTTAGCGAACAGGGTGTGATCTTTGCCCATGCCAACGCCGTAACCAGCGTGGAATTGGGTGCCGCGCTGGCGAACGATGATGTTGCCGGCCTTGATGACCTGGCCGCCATACATCTTCACGCCAAGGCGTTTGGCTTCTGAGTCGCGACCGTTACGGGTACTACCACCAGCTTTTTTGTGTGCCATGAGTTCAACTCTCCAATAAGGGGATTAGGCTGAATTAAGCCTGAATACCGGTGATTTTGATCTCGGTGAACCACTGGCGGTGGCCCATACGCTTCATGTGGTGCTTACGACGACGGAACTTGATGATGCGCACTTTGTCGTGACGACCTTGGGAGATCACTTCAGCGACTACTTTAGCGCCAGCGACGACAGGTGCGCCGATGTTTACGTCATCGCCATTGGCGACCAACAGAACGCGATCGAAGGTTACGGATTCGCCGGTAGCGACTTCCAGTTTTTCGATCTTCAGGTATTCACCTTCGGCGACTTTGTACTGCTTACCGCCGGTAACAATTACTGCGTACATGGTATTTCTCCGATAATCCTGCTCACCCAGCTCTTTATAGGTAAGAGTATTGGCTGGCATGGCTGCATAAGGCTGGAACGGCCCTGTGCAATTGCGTAAGGCAGGTGCTGCCCAGGAAGTTCAGGGTGCGCGATTGTACGCAAGCCCCGCGGCGCTTGCAAGTACCGCCCCCAGCCCACCGGCACCGCGCCTTGACAGGTCGGGACCTGCAACCTAGCATGCCGCGCAACCTTTATGGAGCACCTGTGGCCGATGCAACCCCAAGCTTTCTACCGTGCGGTAGCGGACGACTTCAGCGCCGTTGACGAGATTATCAAGAAGCAGCTGACTTCACGTGTGCCGCTGGTCTCGAAAATCGGTGACTACATCACGTCGGCTGGCGGCAAGCGCCTGCGCCCGCTGCTGGTGCTGCTGTGCGGCAAGGCACTGGGCCGCGATGGCGACCAACTGCGCCTGCTCGCTGCCACCATCGAGTTCCTGCACACCGCGACCCTGCTGCATGACGATGTCGTCGACATGTCCGGCATGCGCCGTGGCCGCTCCACCGCCAACGCCCTGTGGGGCAACGCGCCCAGCGTACTGGTCGGCGACTTCCTCTACTCGCGCTCGTTCGAAATGATGGTCGAGCTGGGGTCGATGCCGGTCATGCAGATTCTCTCCAAGGCGACCCGCGTGATCGCCGAAGGCGAAGTACTGCAGCTGTCCAAGATCCGCGACGCCAGCACGACCGAAGACGTCTACATGGAGGTCATCCGCGGCAAGACGGCAATGCTGTTCGAGGCCTCGACGCACAGCGCCGCAGCCCTGGCTGAAGCCAGTGACGCTCAGCGTGAAGCCCTGCGTACCTTCGGTGACCACCTGGGCGTAGCCTTCCAGCTGGTCGACGACCTGCTCGACTACAAGGGCGATGCGCAAACCCTTGGCAAGAACGTCGGTGACGACCTGGCCGAAGGCAAGCCAACCCTGCCGCTGATCTACACCATGCGCGAAGGCACCGCCGAGCAGGCTGCCCTGGTTCGTCAGGCCATCCAGAAGGGCGGTATCGAGGATCTGGAGAGCATCCGGGCGGCCGTCGAAGCTGCCGGCGCACTGGACTACACCGCGCAACTGGCCCGCGACTATGTCGCTCGCGCCATTGCCTGCCTGGAAGTGCTGCCTGCCAGCGAGTACCGTGACGCGCTGGTTGAACTCAGCGAATTCGCCGTCGCCCGCACCCACTGATCCCTCCCCGGCCCATCTTCGGATGGGCCCGCTTGCCCTCTGAGCAACAAAACCTTATACAATGTGGGTTTTTGCACGCACCCCCAGAGGAACCTTAGTGAGCACTTTGCCTCCCTGCCCAAAATGCAACTCCGAATACACCTACGAAGACGGTGCCATGCTGATCTGCCCCGAGTGCGCCCACGAGTGGTCCGCCAGCGGTGAGGCCGAAGCAGGCAACGACGAGGCAGTGAAAAAGGACTCGGTGGGCAACGTCCTGCAAGACGGCGACACCGTTACCGTGATCAAGGACCTCAAGGTCAAGGGTTCGTCCCTGGTGGTCAAGGTCGGTACCAAGGTCAAGAACATCCGCCTATGTGACGGCGACCATGACATTGACTGCAAGATCGACGGCATCGGCGCGATGAAACTCAAGTCCGAGTTCGTCCGTAAAGTCTGACCCGCACCTGGATTCGGGGCCGTGCAACGGCCTCGGATCGACCTTCTGGCAGCAACTGCCAATCACTTCTTGCTATTTTGCTAATAAGAATTATTCTCATTGAAACCTCAAGGAGAATAGTCATGACCTATCTGATCGACGCCTGGCTGGAACGCCCTCACCCTTGCCTGCGCATCCTGCACCGGGAAACCGGCGAGGTCTGTGCCGTGCTCGAAGAAGACGCACTGCATGAGCTACACGCCCAGGGTGATCTGGACCTGAATGGTTTGAATTCAAACGAGCCGAATGTGCTCAAGGAACTGGTGCGCAACCTGTTTCTGTTTTCTTACGCACGGGCGTTGCGCCCGCTGTAATCGCCAGCAACGCTGGCTCCCGCACGGTTGCGCAGAAGCCGGCATTGCCGCTGCCGGAGAGCCGAGCCCCCAGCAACGCCAGGGCTTACAGAACGTCGAGCAGCTCGACGTCGAAGACCAGTACGCTGTGCGGCGGGATGCTGCCAACGCCCTGAGCGCCGTAGGCCAGCTCGCTCGGTACGTACAGGCGCCATTTGCTACCAGCGTTCATCAGTTGCAGGGCTTCGGTCCAGCCAGCGATCACGCCGCTAACAGGGAACTCAGCAGGCTGACCGCGCTCGTAGGAGCTGTCGAAGACAGTGCCGTCGATCAGGGTGCCGTGGTAGTGGGTACGGACGCTGTCATCGCGAGTCGGCTTAGCACCTTCACCAGCGGTCAGTACTTCAAACTGCAGGCCCGAAGCCAGGGTAGTGATACCTTCACGCTTGGCGTTTTCAGCCAGGAAGGCCTTGCCTTCGCCGGCCGCAGCTTCAGCCTTGGCAGCCGCTTGCGCTTGCATGATGTCGCGGATGACCTTGAAGCTGGCCGACAGCGCTTCTTCGCTGACACGGCTGGCCTGGCCATTGAACGCGTCGGTCAGACCGGCCAGGATCGCTTCCAGGTTGACGCCTGGTGGTGGGTTGTCACGCAGTTGACCACCCAGCTGACGGCCGATGCCGTAGCTGACGCGCGTTTCGTCGGTAGACAGGTTGATTTCGGACATTGGCTTGCTCCGCTACAGGGCGCACGAAGACCGCGCCCTTCATGAAAAGGGCGAGCAGCCTAGCACACTGCGGCGCAGCAGTTCAGCTACCAGGCCGAACGCCGGGAAATCGGCACTTTCAGATCCTCTTCCGCTGTGCTGCTCATGCCGCACATTTCGTCCTGCACCGACCAATGCACCAGGTTCAGCGGCAGGTCTGGCAACCCCTGCAACTGCCCGCGCGCCTCTTCCACAGAGTGCACGCGCAAGCGCTGGCCTCGTGTATCAGACAACGGGTGGGCGCGCCCATGTACGCGTGCCTCAAGCAGGTAATCCCCCCCTTCGATAGCGATCAGGTTGAGTTCCTCGACATGACCAGCCCTGGCCTCGGTATTCAGATCGTGCAGGTTCATTGCAGCACCTCACTACTGGGACATACGAGCGACTGTTCATTCTTCGTACAGGGATGAACAAAGTACAAGCCAGAAACGCAACCGCCCGTCCGTTTTGTAACGGACGGGCGGTTTCAAGCGCACCGAGCAAGACGCAATCAGTGCTTGGTCAATTTGTCCAGGTAACCCATCGCGAACGCAGACACCACAAAGGTCATGTGGATGATCACATACCACATCAGGTACTGCGTCTCGATGTTCCGCGCGTCCATGAAAACCCGCAACAGGTGGATCGAGGAGATCGCCACGATCGAGGCCGCCACCTTCATCTTCAGCGAGGTGGAGTCCATCTTGCCCAGCCAACTGAGCTTTTCCTTGTCGTCATCGATGTTCAGTTGCGAGACAAAGTTCTCATAGCCGGAGAACATCACCATGACCAGCAGGCCACCCACCAGGGACATGTCGATCAACGAAAGGATCACCAGGATCAGGTCGGCTTCAGCCATGGAAAACACGTTGGGCAATACGTGGAAGATTTCCTGGAAAAATTTCAGTGCCAGCGCCAGCAGCCCCAAGGACAAACCAAAGTAGATGGGCGCGAGCAGCCAGCGAGAGGCATACATCGTGTTTTCGATAAAACGTTCCATTAAAAAACTCATCGGTGGCGAGAAAACGGGCACAAGTATACCAGCCACGAATGACAGAAAAAGCCCGCGTCAGGTTGCCGCAAGGCAACCGGGGGCAGCCCTCAGGTCTCTGGATGGAACTGGAAATCACCCACGTGATGCACCCGTTCGCCGTTGATCCGTCTGAGCTGTGCCTGCAGGTGAATGCACCAGATCTGTGGCCCATCCGCAACTTGATACCCATGCAAGGTCAGGCTATCGACGATGGCATTGAGTACTGACTCTGCGACGTAAGGACCGTGGAACGGCCCCTGAGCCTTGATCGCGGAAGGTTGCTCGCCAGCCATGCCGGCGGCGAAAAGCAGCGTCCACATACCATTGTCACCGGCCAGCGGACGAATGCTGCATTCAATGCGGGTGACCAGACCCAGGCATTGACGAGTAAGGCTGAGGCTGCGCGGCATGGCGACGATCCTCGGAGAAACCCTGTTCAGCTCCCATCGGAAGCTGTCTCTATCCTGTACCTACGACTGTCCATGATCTGAAGAATAGAAGAAAACCGACAGCGACAAGCGGTAGCACAGCAGCGGGCGCCGAATGGTCATACCGACCCTGGCGCCCACCCTCCCACGTCAGGACGACTTGACCTCGACCAACGCCTGTTCAGCGTGCTCTTTCTCCGCCTCCTTGAGCTCCTCGTCGCTGATCATCTCGGCAATTTCCCGCAGCCGCTCGACCACCCTGGCATTGACGCTACCTTCGGGGAACTGACCTTCGGCATCGGGCGTACCGGCGGGTTCGCCCACCAGCAGGCTCAATGCCTCATCGGCCTGGCTGACCGCGTAGATGTGGAACTGCCCCGCGCGCACGGCCTGCAGTACCCGCTCATCGAGCATCAGTGTCGTGACGTTGGCACGCGGAATGATTGCCCCCTGTTCACCGGTCAGGCCACGGGCTTCGCAGAGCCGGAAGAAGCCCTCGATTTTCTCGTTGACCCCGCCGACAGCCTGCACCTCACCGAACTGGTTGATGGAACCGGTAATAGCGAAACACTGCTTGAGCGGGGTTCTCGACAACGCCGAAATCAGGGTACAGGCCTCACCGAGGGAGGCACTGTCGCCGTCGACATAACCGTAGGACTGCTCCAGCGCAATACTTGCGGAAATGGCCAACGGGAATTCCTGGGCATAACGACTGCCTAGGTAACCGGTCAGGATCATTACCCCCTTGGAGTGAATCGGCTGGCCCAGATTGACCTCTCGCTCGATGTCGACGATGCCACTTCCACCTGGGTACACCGTCGCGGAAATCCGTGCCGGCACGCCGAACGCCGAATCACCCACTTCAAGCACTGTCAGGCCGTTGCACTTGCCCACGGCCGCACCTTCGGTGTCGATCAGGATGATCCCGGCAAGCATGTCGTCGAGAATCCGCGCCGAAACCCTGCCAGTGCGCGTGGCCTTGGCCCTGAGCGCCCGCTCGATATGGCCGCAGTCGGTCATTTCATCGTTGGCCAGGTGGCGAATGAAGTCCGCCTCGCTGACTAGCTGGAACAGGTCACCGATTCGCGCCGACAAACGCCCTTGATGCTCGGCCAAACGCGCACTGTAGGTTGCCAGGCGTGCGACCGCATCGGCAGTCAACGGCGCCATGCCTTCCTCGCTGGTACGGGTTTTGAGCAACTGCGCGAATTGTTCCAGGCTCTCGTCGACCATTGGAATGTCTTCGTCGAAATCCACCAGCACCCGGAACATTTCCTGGAAGTCCGGATCATGGTCCTGCAGGGCGTAGTACAGCTGGCGGGCCCCAATGATAACGACCTTGACCTGCAGCGGAATCATCTGCGGTGTGAGGCTGACGGTGGCGACGCGCCCCAGCTCGCCCAACGGTGACTCCATTTTCAGTTTGCGCGATTGCAAGGCACGCTTGAGCGCATCCCAGACAAAGGGTTCGCCCAACATTTTCTCGGCTTCAAGAATCAGGAAACCACCATTTGCACGGTGCAGCGCGCCGGGGCGCAGTTGCCGATAGCTGGTGTAGAGCGCCCCTTGATCGGTGCTGTATTCGATACGGCCAAACAGGTTGTCGTAGGTCGGGTGCGGCTCAAACACCACCGGCGCACCGCCACTGACCGGATGCCCAACCACCAGGCTTGGCGCATATTGCTCTTCCAGCATCTTGCGGGCCACCGCGTCGCTTTTGCTGTCGTCGACCAGTTGCTCGACCACCGTGCGCAACAAGTTGACCTGCATGGCTTGCAGGTAGGCGCAGACGGCGGCGTTCTCCGCGTACTTTTCCGAGAGCGGCGACAACAGCGGCTGCAAGGCCAGGGTAATGGTTTCTTCGTTGAGCTGACGCAACTGGTTGCTCGACTCGCGCTTCCACTGCGGCAAGCTGGCCAGCTCTTCGTTCAGACGCTCTTCCAGTGCGGCAATGTCCTCGTGGAAACGCTCACGCTCGGCTTCAGGCAACTGCGCAAACTCGGCCTCATCCAGCGCCTTGCCGTCACTCATCGGGGTGAAGGCAACGTTACTACTGTCACGATACAGGGCAACGTCCTTTTCCAGGGACGCCCGCTCGATGACATCCAGGGCACGGTCATAGCGCTGATTGAAACCGCGGTCGATGGCGCTTTTTTTCTGCTGGAACGAGGGGTGCTCGAACACCGCCGGGAAGGTTGCCAGCAGGTTGTCGATCAAGCCGCCAATATCAGCGATGAACGCTCCGGCGCTGCCAGGCGGCAACTCCAGTGCCTTGGCTTCGCGCGGGTCATCGAAGTTGTTGACGTAGACCCAGTCCGAGGGGGTATGCAGGCGCTTGCCTTCGGCTTTCAGGTAGCGCTTGACGAATGAGAAGCGCCCGGTGCCGGGCTCACCCATGACAAAAACGTTGTACCCAGGACGCGGCATGGCGACGCCAAACTGCAAGGCTTCGACGGCACGTTCCTGGCCAAGCACACCGCGAAAGGGCTCCAGATCATTGGTGGTGGTAAAAGCGAACTGTTCAGCGGAAAACGGCCGGGTCAAGGCTTCTGGCGCAAGACGCAGGCTCGCAGCAACAGGATCGGGCATCGGGCTTCCTTACTTCGGCGGGGCAGATGAAGCATTCTGGCGCCGGGAACCTGCGGCTTGCAAGGCTCTTCAACGCTTTCTGCAACAGGGCGAAACCTGCGCTGCACGTGCGCCGCCAGCAATCTTTCGCAATTAACCAGCGAACTGTTAGATCGTGCCTAAACTGAAGGCTGCGCGGCTGGGTAAATAACCGACCCGCGCTGGCTACTGGTCTCACCGATATGCCAGATAACCCTGACCTTTGGTTTGTACTTCTTAGAAAGAGAACAATGCTATGAAACGGATTCTTCTGGGTACTCTGTTCGCCGCCGCATCCCTGAACGCCATGGCCCAGGCGCCTGGCGGCCCGGATTGCGGCTGGGGCAACCTGCTGTTCGAGGGCCAGCGCGGTACACCGGCCCACTTCCTTGCATCGACCACCAATGGCACCTCCGGTAACGCAACGTTCGGCATGACGTCCGGCACTAACGGCTGCGCGACCAATGCCGCGCTGACGTATGGCGGCAAGTCGTGGTTCGCCATGAATGGCATGATGAACGAACTGTCTGAAGACATGGCCAAAGGCCAAGGTGAAGCACTGACCACGTACGCCGTCGTTCTTGGCGTAGCGCCCGAAGACCGCGCGCACTTCGCCGCCGTCACCCACCAACATTTCCAGGAGATCTTCAAGACTGCAGACATCACCGCTGAAGATGTCCACACCAATACCCTGGCAGTTTTGAAAAGCGACCCACGCCTGGCCAAATACGCGACCCAGGCTTAAGCTCGGCCTACCCGCCCCTGATGGGGCGGGTTGTTCTTCGCCTCTATCGGCATCATTCAGACGTAGTTGCCCGACATGCTCAAACGCCTTGCCTACCTGGCGCTCTGTGCCTGCGCCCCGTTGCATGCAGCTCCCGTTTTCGACGACAACCGCCTGAACCAGTTGGCCAATGATCGCTACTGGATCGCTTTGGGTCACTACGAAACCGCCAAGCTTGGTGGCTGGCGAAGTTATGTCGACGACCAACGTTTCTTTCTCGCCAAAGACGGAGGGCATCACCCTGATCTGGAGTTGAAGGCCACGCTCCAGGCGCTCTATGCACCAGCAAGCCTGGGTGACAAGCATGCGCAGTGCGTGTTCCCGGCACGCACCCGCTGGCTGCGCGAACAACTGCAGTTGAATGACCTGCCCGCACCGGACTGCAAGGAATACCCCCAGTGGTTCAAGGATGTTTCGCCACACAGTGCGGTGATGATCTTCCCGGCAGCCTACTTGAACAGCCCCTCATCGATGTTCGGCCATACCCTGCTGCGTATCGATCAGGCCGATGTGCAAAAGAACGACACGGCGTTACTGAGTTACGCGATCAACTTTGGCGCCTACATAGAAGGCAACGACAACAGCATCCTCTATGCCTGGAAAGGCCTGATGGGCGGCTATCCGGGCCTGTTTGCACTGGTGCCCTATCAGGAAAAGCTTTCGGAATACCGCAGCCTGGAAAACCGCGACCTGTGGGAGTACCGCTTGAACCTGACCCCGGAAGAAACCGGGCGCATGGTCGAGCACGTGTGGGAACTCAAACAGATTCGCTTCGACTACTTTTTCTTTGACGAAAACTGCTCTTACCGTTTGCTCGAGTTGCTACAGGTGGCTCGCCCAAGCCTGGACCTGACCTCGCAGTTCCCGCTCACGGCCATTCCTACCGACACCGTCAAGGCCGTCAAGCAATCGGGGCTGGTGGAGCGTATCGACTATCGGCCTTCGCGCGAACGTGAATTGCTGGAGCGCGCAGCGCCACTGGATGCCGAGGAGCAGCGCCAGGTGCTGGCCGTCAGTGCCGATACCGCACAACTGCAAAGCCCGGCGTTCAGCGCACTGCCACGTGACCGCCAGGCCTTGGTGCAAGACGCCGCCTACCGCCTGGAACGCTACCGTGCCAATGGCCAGGAGCGTGATCCGGCGCGCGCCAAACGCAGCTTTGAACTGCTGCGAGCGATCAACCGCAACCCTCCACCTGAGCTCGATATAAAGCGGCCAGGGCTGCCCGAAGATGGCCATCAGTCGCGCACCTGGCAGTTAGGGGTGGGCACACGAGAAGACCGTGCGTTCGCCGAGTATGGCCTGCGCATGGCTTACCACGACCTCAACGACAATATGTATGGCTTCCCGCTGGGGGCGCAAATCGAAATCCTCCAGCTGAAACTACGCCAGTACGAAAACAACCAGTGGCAACTGCAACGCCTGGACCTGGCGACCATTCGCTCGCTGACCCCGCGCAACGCCCTGTTGCAACCCTGGTCATGGCAAGTCGCAGGTGGCCTGGAGCGGGTGCTTGGCAGGGAGGGTGACGAAACCCTGGTCAGTCATGTAAATGGCGGCGCTGGCGGCACTTGGGCGCTGAGCGACGAAATGCTCGGCTTTGCCCTTGGAACCGTAAGGGTCGAGCACAACGCCGACTTCGCCGGCTTCATTGCGCCAGCAGCGGGCTTCAACACCGGCCTTTTGTGGCGTAACGGGCTGGGCAACCTGAGCCTGGAGGCCAAGGGCGATTACTTTACCAATGGCGAAGTGCGCCGCAGCCTGAGCCTGAACCAGCAGTGGGAGCTGTCGAACAACCTCGGCCTGCGCCTGAGCGCAAAACGCGATTTCAGCGCGTTCACCACAGCGCAGAACGAGGTAATGCTTGAGCTCAAGTGGTACAACTACTGATAAGCCGCAGTGTACTGGCCCCTGTGTACGGATCTTTGTGTACTGGCCTTTTCGGCGATTGCCAATGGCACTCGGGAGACGACCGTGACGGTTGTCAGGCCGCAGCGTTAATAGCTGGCGACTTTCGCAAAGATGTACCACGCTACCTGCACAACCGCCAATATGAGGCCGGCTGGGACAATGGCTTTCGCCAGTGCCAGGCCATGCAGGAGCATCAGGACCTGCGAGACTACCGTGCCCGCCATTGGGACGATCACGAAGAACAATGGCAGCAGGAGAAAGACCGCGATGCGGCGACGCAAACAGGTCGCAAACGGGTCAGCCAGAGTGCGCACGTCTGTCAGCAGGGTCTCCTGAGAAGGAGCCGTTCATGAGTCGTGCATTCGTCAATGAAGATCAAGCCGGTGACCAGGCTGATCAGCCCGTTGAACGTCAGATCAGCGAGCAACCCAACTACGTCACCGCCCGAGGTCTTACCTTGCTGCATGAGCGTGTCGCCGAATTGAACACGCTGCGCAGTGAACTGCTCGCCCAAGGTGAGCAGGCAGACAAGCAGCGGCTCGTGGAGACCGAGCGTGACCTGCGCTATTTCAATGCCAAGGTGCAGAGTGCGCTGGTGGTTGCGCCAGCGGCATCACGGGACAAGGTGCAGATTGGCAGCCACGTGACCTTTGCCGATGAAAGCGGTCAGCAGCATCAGGTTCAACTGGTCGGAGAAGATCAGGCCTATGCCGCAAGCGGCCTGATCAACTGGGGTTCACCCCTGGGCCGGGCGCTGCTGGGCGCCAAGCCAGGGGACGAAGTGGTGTGGCGACGACCGGCGGGTGATCAGTCGATCGAGATCATCGCCATCGAACCGGAGGCTTAAACGACGCCTTGAGCCAGCATCGCATCGGCAACTTTGACGAAGCCGGCAATGTTGGCGCCTTTGACGTAGTTGATTCGACCGTTTTCCTCACCGTAATGCACGCAGGCGTGGTGGATCGACTGCATGATGTTGTGCAGCTTGCTGTCCACTTCGCCAGCAGTCCACAACAGGCGCATGGCGTTCTGCGACATCTCCAGCCCGCTCACGGCCACGCCACCGGCGTTGGACGCCTTGCCCGGAGCGAAGAGGATGCCGGCCTCAAGGAAGATATCCACTGCCTCCAGGGTGGTCGGCATGTTTGCACCTTCGGCCACACAGAGGCAGCCATTGCTCAGCAAGGTGCGGGCATCGTCAGCGTCCAGTTCGTTCTGGGTGGCGCACGGCAGGGCGATGTCACACGGCAGGCTCCAGGGACGCTGACCGGCACGGAACTCCAGGCCAAAGTGCCCGCCCATCTCACTGAGGCGGCCACGCTTGACGTTCTTCAGCGCCATCAACGCGTCCCATTGCTCATCATTCAGGCCCGCTTCGCAATACAGGGTACCTTCGGAATCGGACAAGGAGATCACCTTGCCACCCAGGTCCATGACCTTGCGCGCGGCGTACTGGGCCACGTTGCCGGAACCGGAGATGGCAACACGGCGACCGTCAATGCGCAGGTTCTGACGCTTGAGCATCTCTTCGGCAAAGTAAACGCAACCGTAACCGGTCGCCTCAGGGCGGATCAGGCTGCCGCCGTAGGTCATGCCCTTGCCGGTCAGCACGGAGGTGAACTGGTTCGCCAGGCGCTTGTATTGGCCGAACATGAAGCCGATTTCCCGTGCGCCGACGCCGATATCACCGGCCGGTACGTCAAGGTCGGCACCAATGTGGCGGTACAGCTCGCTCATGAACGCCTGGCAGAAGCGCATCACTTCAGCGTCGCTCTTGCCTTTGGGGTCAAAGTCAGAGCCGCCCTTGCCGCCGCCCATGGGCAGCGAGGTCAGGGAGTTCTTGAAGACCTGTTCAAAGGCCAGGAACTTCAGCACGCCAAGGTTGACCGACGGGTGGAAACGCAAGCCACCCTTGTAAGGGCCAATGGCACTGCTCATCTGGATGCGATAACCGCGGTTGACCTGGACCTTGCCCTGATCGTCGACCCACGACACGCGGAACAGGATCGCGCGCTCAGGCTCGACCATACGCTCAAGAATACCGGCCTGCAGGTAGTGCGGATTGGCTTCCAGGAAGGGCCAGAGGCTGCGCAGTACCTCTTCCACCGCCTGATGGAATTCAGGCTGGGCTGGGTCACGTTTTTTCAGGCGTGCGAGGAAGTCTTCGACGGATTCGATCATGGGAAGGTCTCGGCAGATGATTAGCTTGTAAGAATTTTTCCCGGGACTTTATCAAGTCAAGGCGCACTGCGACAGTGCAAAATGTCGTTTTTTTGAAATTAAATGGTGCATTTATGTAAATGTATACACATTCAAGCGCGTCTTCAGCCAGGCTGTTTTGCCTGAGCCAGCGCATGCTTAGCCTTAGAGAGCCTGCCTTTCAGGCAACAGGTACGCCACATTTTTCGGCAAAAAAAAACGGAGCCCGAAGGCCCCGTTCCAGTGCAAAACCGCGAGCGGTTATGCCAGTTTTTTGTGCCGTACCCGGTGCGGCTGGGCAGCAGCTTCGCCAAGACGCTTCTTGCGGTCGGCTTCGTACTCGGTGTAGTTACCCTCGAAGAATACCGCCTGGGAATCGTCCTCGTAGGCCAGGATGTGGGTGGCCACGCGGTCCAGGAACCAGCGATCGTGAGAGATCACGATAGCGGCGCCCGGGAAGTCCAGCAGGGCTTCTTCCAGCGAACGCAGGGTTTCCACGTCCAGGTCGTTGGACGGTTCATCGAGCAGCAGGACGTTGGCGCCTTCCTTCAGGGTCAGGGCCAGGTGCAGACGGCCACGCTCACCACCGGAGAGGTCCTTGACGAACTTCTGCTGGTCGCCGCCCTTGAAGTTGAAGCGACCCACGTAGGTACGCGAAGGGATTTCGTAGTTACCGATACGGATCTGGTCGGAACCATCGGAGATCTGCTGGAACACGGTCTTGTTGCCGTCCAGGTCTTCGCGGCTCTGATCGACACAGGCCAGTTGCACGGTTTCACCGATCTCGATGGTGCCCGAGTCTGGTGTTTCCTTGCCCATCAGCATGCGGAACAGGGTCGATTTACCGGCACCGTTACCACCGATCACACCGACAATGGCGCCTTTAGGCATGCTGAACGACAGGTTGTCGATCAGTACACGGTCGCCATAACCCTTGGTGACGTTCTTGAACTCGATGACCTTGTCGCCCAGGCGCGGGCCAGCCGGGATATAGATCTCGTTGGTTTCGCTGCGTTTCTGGAATTCCTGCGATTGCATTTCTTCGAAGCGCTGCAGACGAGCCTTGGATTTCGACTGGCGTGCCTTGGCGCCTTTGCGCACCCACTCCAGTTCTTCCTTCATGGCCTTTTCATGGGCCGACTGCTGCTTGGATTCCTGGGCCAGACGATCCGACTTGGCTTCCAGCCAGCCCGAATAGTTGCCTTCGTACGGAATACCGGCGCCACGGTCGAGTTCGAGGATCCAGCCGGCGACGTTGTCGAGGAAGTAACGGTCGTGGGTAATCGCTACCACAGTACCCGGGAAGTCGTGCAGGAAGTGCTCGAGCCAGGCGACAGAGTCGGCATCCAGGTGGTTGGTCGGTTCGTCGAGCAGGAGCATGTCCGGTGCCGACAGCAGCAGACGGCAGAGTGCTACACGACGCTTTTCACCACCCGACAGGTGTTCGACCTTGGCGTCCCAGGCAGGCAGGCGCAGGGCATCGGCCGCCACTTCCAGCTGACGCTCCAGGTTGTGACCATCGCTGGCCTGCAGAATCGCCTCAAGCTTGGCCTGTTCAGCGGCCAGCTTGTCGAAGTCGGCGTCAGGATCGGCATACGCCGCATAGACTTCGTCCAGGCGAGCCTGGGCATCCTTGATCACGCTGACCGCTTCTTCGACCACTTCACGCACGGTTTTGGTTGGGTCGAGCTGTGGTTCCTGCGGCAGGTAACCGACATTCAGCTCCGGCATTGGCCGTGCTTCACCGTCGAACTCGGTATCAACACCCGCCATGATTTTCAACAGGGTGGATTTACCCGAACCGTTGAGGCCGAGCACGCCGATCTTGGCGCCGGGGAAAAACGACAGGGAGATATTCTTCAAGATTTCCCGCTTCGGCGGAACAACTTTGCTCAGCCGATGCATGGTGTAGACGTATTGAGCCAAAACGTTGAGCTCCTGTAAGCAAGTAAATTCAAGGGGCCAATTGTATGACGTAAAAAAGTAAAAGCGACTATTAACTTGGCCAACCGATAGCCGTCAGGCCCAAGCTCAGGACCAGACAGGCCTGGGCCGCCGACATGGCACTTTGTCGGGATCTGCGAACAGGACTGGCACTTCGCCACAACTCAAGGCATGCTAAGCGCCCTTCGGGCGTCCAGCTTATGAGTACGCATCGGCCTGCACGGCTGAGCGTGAGGGTGCGCACCCAATAAGCAGCTCAAACCTGCCACAGCCAGCCATACCGCAGGATCAACGTTTGACCAATCTTACTCAGCCGTCCTCCCTGCGTACCGCCCCCTCCAGCTCGGGTTCATTGTTGCGCGGTTCGTTGAAAGGGGTGTTGGCCATCCTGGTATTGCTGCTGCTCGGCCTGCTGTTCTGGCTATTGATTGATCAGTACCACCATACCCTTGCCGATGAGCGCCAACACAGCCTGGATTCCAGCAACGAGTTGGCCGATCACCTGAGCCTGAACATGGCCCTCAAGGCTCAGACCGCACTCAATCAGGTTCAACCCTACCCGCTGCCCCCGGACGACCGCGCGCTACCGAAGGTGGTGGCCAATCTGCAGCGCGCACTGCCCTCACTGCGCAGCATCGCCTGGTTCGACAGCCAGGCACGCCCGTTGCGCGACAGCCTCGGCGAATCGCCTGACCAGCATGCTATTGAAGAATTGATACGGCTGAGCAATGGCCACCCGTACTACTTCAGTAACAACAGTGACAACAGTTACATCTACCTGCTGCTACGCCAATCAGATCGGCCGACCAGCGGTTACTGGCTGCTGCGCCTGAGCCCTGAGTATTACAGCGCGCTGGCCGAACACCTGGACAACCCCACCCGCCCCTT
Organism: Pseudomonas sp. AL 58; assembly: GCF_036348395.1. Classification (NCBI taxonomy): domain Bacteria; kingdom Pseudomonadati; phylum Pseudomonadota; class Gammaproteobacteria; order Pseudomonadales; family Pseudomonadaceae; genus Pseudomonas; species Pseudomonas sp. AL 58. The sequence goes on along the minus strand of NZ_JAZBQR010000001.1, from coordinate 59,445 downwards.
GTGGCTGCTGGAAAACAGCCGAACGGCTGAAATCATCAATCAACATCGCTCACCTGAAACGCCACGGCCAGCCAACGCCGAGCCACTGCAGAGCGTACTGCTGACATTCCTCGATAACAGCGACTGGCAACTGCGCGGCCTCTACGATGCCGAATTGAGTCGTCAGCAACTGTTGCCTGCTCTGATCAGTAAATGCCTGCTTGGCCTGATCTGCGCCCTGCTGCCGCTGCTGGCATTGGCCAGCATGCGCAAGCGCCAACGCGCACTGCAAGAAGGACGCCGACGCTACCAGGATATTTTCGAAGGGACAGGGGTCGCCCTTTGTGTGCTGGACTTGTCCGGCCTGATCAATACGCTTGAACGACTGCGCCTTCGTGGCCAAGACCAGCTTGAGCACCGCCTGCTGCTTGACCGGTCCCTGCGCAACACGTTGCTGCAGGAGTTGAAAGTCACCGAGGTCAATCAAGTCGCCCTGCAACTGCTGGGGGTTGAATGCCGCAACGGTGCCTGGCAACGCCTGATTGCTGGCGATACACGCAACGAAGGGATTGGCCTGCAACTGGTCGAAGCCGTCCTGAACAATCAACATCAGCTTGAGCTGGAGGTTCGCCTCAGTGGTGCCGATGACCAGGAGCTGCACCTGTGGCTGACGGTGCGTTTCCCCGAGCAACGCGCTGACTATCAAGCGGTAACCCTCAGCATCAGCGATATTACCAGCCGCAAGCAGGTCGAGCTGTCGCTGCTGGAGCGTGAAAGTTTCTGGTCGAACGTGGTCCGTACCGTACCGGATCAACTCTACGTGCAGGACGTGCAAAACCAACGGATGATCTTCAGCAATCGGCACCTGGGCCAGACCCTGGGTTACTCCCGTACCGAACTGGAGACGATGGGCGAGCGATTCTGGGAAATCCTTCTGCACCCTGAAGACGCCACACTCTACAACCGGATGCGTCAGCAACAGCGCGAGAGTGGCTACCTGGAACAACTGCACTGCCAGCTACGTTTCCGTCACCGTGACCAGGGTTGGCGTCGTTATGATATTCGCGAAGAGGTCCTGACCCGCGACAACGATGGCAACGTCACCCGCATCATTGGCGTGGCCAAAGACGTTACCGAGCAGATAGAGGCCAGCGAATCGCTGCGTGACAGCGAACAGCGTTACCGCATGCTTGCCGAAAGTATCAGCGACGTCATCTTCTCCACCGACAGCATGCTGAAACCCAACTATGTCAGCCCCTCGGTACACGCGGTATTGGGCTACGAGGTCGACTGGATTTTCGAGAACGGCTGGCAATCGACCATTGCCAACCCGGCACAGTTGACCGGCATCTACAGCCTGATCGAACGCCTCAACCGTGCCCTGCACGCTCCAGAACAACTGGAGCAATTGCGTACCCAGCTTCCCACTCAGTTGTTCCTGTTCGACTGCCTGCGCGCCGATGGTCGCAAGATCCCGATCGAACTGCGCCTGGTACTGGTCTGGGATGAGCACAATCGGTTCGAGGGCATACTCGGCGTCGGCCGTGACATCAGCCAGCAGCGCCGCGCTGAAAAAGACCTGCGCATGGCTGCGACAGTGTTTGAGCACTCGACTTCGGCCATCCTGATCACCGACCCGGCGGGCTATATCGTCCAGTCCAACGAAGCCTTCAGCCGCGTCAGCGGCTACAGCGCAGCAGAGGTGCTCGACCAACTGCCAAATATGCTGACGGTCGACGAACAGCAGGAAGCGCACCTGCGCTACGTGGTCAAACAGTTGCACATCCGCGGCACCTGGGAAGGTGAAGTCTGGCTTAAACGTCGCACCGGCGAGCATTACCCGGCCTGGGTCGGCATTACCGCTGTGCTCGACGACGAAGGCGACCTGGCCAGCTATGTGTGTTTCTTTACCGACATCAGCGAGCGCAAGGCCAGCGAACAACGCATTCACCGTCTGGCCTACTACGACGCCCTGACGCACCTGCCGAACCGCACGCTGTTCCAGGACCGCCTGCACACCGCACTGCAGCAAGCTGATCGTCAAAAGGCCTGGGTGGTGCTGATGTTCCTCGACCTGGACCGTTTCAAGCCGATCAATGACTCCCTTGGCCACGCGGCCGGCGACCGTATGCTCAAGGACATGGCCGAACGCCTGCTCGACTGTGTCGACACTGACGACACCGTTGCGCGCATGGGCGGCGACGAATTCACGCTGCTGCTGCAACCACGCGCAACCCGCGAGATGGCGCTGAACCGCGCCATCAATGTGGCCGAACAGATCCTCAACAGCCTGGTTCGTCCCTTTGTGCTGGAAAACCGCGAGTTCTTCGTCACCGCCAGTATCGGTATTGCCCTGAGCCCTCAGGATGGCAGCGAACTCAGCCAACTGATGAAAAACGCCGACACCGCGATGTACCACGCCAAGGAGCGCGGCAAGAACAACTTCCAGTTCTACCAGGCGGATATGAACGCCAGTGCGCTGGAGCGCCTGGAGCTGGAAAGCGACCTGCGCCATGCACTGGAGCAGAACGAGTTCATCCTGTACTACCAACCGCAGTTCAGCGGCGACGGCAAACGCCTGACCGGCGCCGAAGCGCTCCTGCGCTGGCGCCACCCAACCCGTGGCCTGGTACCGCCGGGCGACTTTATTCCGGTGATTGAGGAGTTGGGGCTGGTGGTCGATGTCGGTGACTGGGTACTGCGTGAAGCCAGTCGTCAGCTCAAAGAGTGGCACCAGGCCAAGGTACGGGTACCGAAAGTTTCGGTGAACATTTCTGCGAGACAGTTTTCCGATGGGCAACTGGGTACCCGCATCGCCACGATCCTCAACGAAACCGGCGTTCCACCGGCGTGCCTGGAACTGGAGCTGACCGAAAGTATCTTGATGCGCGAGGTCAACGAGGCCATGCAGATACTCGCCAGCCTGAAAAACCTCGGCCTGAGCATTGCGGTCGATGACTTCGGTACCGGCTATTCGTCACTGAACTACCTCAAGCAGTTCCCGATCGACGTGCTGAAGATCGACCGCACCTTCGTCGATGGCCTGCCCGAAGGCGAGCAGGATGGCCAGATCGCCCGTGCGATCATCGCCATGGCCCACAGCCTGAACCTGGCAGTAATCGCCGAGGGTGTGGAAACCCATGAACAGCTGGAGTTCCTCCGAGAACACGGTTGTGATGAGGTTCAGGGCTACCTGTTCGGTCGGCCAATGCCGGCCCACCAGTTTGAAGCCCAGTTCAGCAACGAAACGCTGTTCATGTTCCAGTAACCCTGCGCATCCCCCCTTGTACAGGCTCGGGGATGGCGCCGGGCAACACAAACAGCGGCAAATGAGCCCCACTTGTCTGCGACATGATGCCCTTTCATATGCCAGACAAAAGCCGATGAGGTAGAATGCCTCCCTTTTCCAGCCCGATCCTTGAGGACCGCCATGTTCAGCCGTGATTTGACCATTGCCAAGTACGACGCCGATCTCTTTGCCGCCATGGAGCAAGAAGCTCAGCGCCAGGAAGAGCACATCGAGCTGATCGCCTCGGAAAACTACACCAGCCCGGCCGTGATGGAAGCCCAGGGTTCGGTTCTGACCAACAAGTACGCTGAAGGTTACCCAGGCAAGCGTTACTACGGTGGTTGCGAGTACGTCGACGTGGTCGAGCAACTGGCCATCGACCGCGCCAAGCAGCTGTTCGGCGCAGACTACGCCAACGTTCAGCCACACGCAGGTTCGCAAGCCAACAGCGCCGTTTACCTGGCCCTGCTGCAAGCTGGCGACACCATCCTGGGCATGAGCCTGGCACACGGTGGTCACCTGACCCACGGTGCCAGCGTCAGCGCTTCGGGCAAGCTGTACAACGCCATTCAGTACGGTATCGATGCCAACGGCCTGATCGACTACGACGAAGTCGAGCGTCTGGCCCTGGAACACAAGCCGAAGATGATCGTTGCCGGCTTCTCCGCCTACTCGCAAGTGCTGGACTTCCCGCGCTTCCGTGAAATCGCCGACAAGGTCGGTGCCTACCTGTTCGTCGACATGGCTCACGTTGCCGGTCTGGTTGCCGCTGGCGTTTACCCGAACCCGGTTCCGTTCGCTGACGTGGTCACTACCACTACCCACAAGACCCTGCGTGGCCCACGTGGCGGCCTGATCCTCGCTCGCAAGAACGAAGAGATCGAGAAGAAGCTGAACTCGGCCGTATTCCCGGGTGCCCAAGGCGGCCCGCTGGAGCACGTGATTGCCGCCAAGGCCATCTGCTTCAAGGAAGCGCTGCAGCCGGAGTTCAAGGCTTACCAGCAGCAAGTGGTGAAAAACGCCCAGGCCATGGCCAGCGTCTTCATCGAGCGCGGTTTCGACGTCGTTTCCGGTGGCACTCAGAACCACCTGTTCCTGCTCTCGCTGATCAAGCAGGAAATCTCGGGTAAAGACGCTGACGCTGCACTGGGCAAAGCCTTCATCACCGTCAACAAGAACTCGGTACCAAACGATCCACGCTCCCCGTTCGTCACCTCCGGTCTGCGCTTCGGTACCCCGGCTGTGACCACTCGCGGCTTCAAAGAGGCTGAGTGCAAGGAACTGGCTGGCTGGATCTGCGACATCCTGGACGACCTGAACAACGAAGCGGTGATCGACGCCGTTCGTGAGAAGGTCAAGGCTATCTGCGCCAAGCTGCCGGTATACGGCGCTTGATCGCAGTTCGCTGAATGAAGAGCCCGGCCTTGAGCCGGGCTTTTTTTCGCCTGCGTAATTAATTAACGCAGCGGGCAACCGCCTTGCCATTAGGTTCAGCGAATACGAAGGCCCATGCGCCTTTGTCACTCAATGAACTACAAGGCGAACACCATGCCCACCCATCGACAGAACTCGTTCCTCGCCCACCTGCGTACTCAGGCATACCCCATTCATTGCCTTGATGTCCTGCGGGGAACTCCGGCAGAAGTCATCGCCCCGTTCGGCGGCGAAGGCTTGTTGGCCGGGGCGTTGCAACCCCGAAGTGACGCCCATTTGCTAGGCCATCAACCACCTGCCAACGGCAACACAGTGGAGCCCTTGACCCTGTACTTCAGGCATACCCCAGAAGGTTACTACCTGTATGTCCGCTCACTTGGCCCGTATTTTGGCCGAGGCATCAGTACCGATGAGAATGGCAACATTGGCGCCTTTGTAATCGCTGAACGGGAGCCCATCCCCTTCAAGCTGATCCATCCACAACGCGGCGAAACGTCACTTGAGCATATAAAACGTGATCGTGTTGGCATGTTTTTGCAGCGTGCAGGTAAAGGATTCGTGCATCGGAGCAGCCGACATGACGCAGAGCCTACCTACCTCAACACTGCGGGAGGGAGCCCACTGGGTTTCATTCTGGATATCCAGGAGCGCAATGCACCCTGGCTGAGCTACCCGGATGAGTTCTGAGGATAGAACCGCGATGCCCCATGGTACGACCACCAGGGCATTGTTCCTCCTGCCCTCACAGGCTTTGGGAAATTACCTTGGTTCTCGCTCCTCTGGATAAACGTCATACCGGCAAAAGCCCAAGACGGGAGCTAAATCTGATCAGGAGATCACCTGCTATGCCTACCGATAAACAACTTTCCTTCACCGCTTACATGCTGATAAACGGCCACAGCCTCATCGCTCTGGACGAAGCCACCGACCGTCCCGTTATCGTGCCTCACCCTGCACGGCCTGAAGGGCTGGAAGTCTCGCAGGCCCTGGGTGCACTCGGCGGTACCGATGAGGACTGGGAACAAGACCGCAACGACGGCCTGATAAACTTTCATGTGGTGAGCGATGTCTCGCCCACGGAGTTCTATTTCCGACACAGCGAAGGACTGTATCGACTCTACGTACGCAGCGGCAAATACCTGAACCACGGCGTATTCATGACCGCCGAAGGCGTACCTCAGGCGTGCCCGATTGATGGTGTTGATCCTTGCGCCTGGCAGTTACGCCATGCCCACAACAACCAAGCGGTCGACCTCTCGAACCTGCCTACCGATTTCGCCATGATCAACCTTGAAGAAGCGGCTACCGGGGCGAGCTTGAGCATGACACTCATCGGTCAAGGTAACGGCGGCTACCTGACCGCTGGTTATGCACCGTCGGGCACCCAATTGCGCTTGAACATTCTTGCCCGCGACGTCGATTGGTTGAGCGCCAGTTAACAAGCAGCCTACAGCTGCTCGAACGCTGAGCGAATCTGTTCTTCAGGCAAATCGTCGCCGATGAACACCACGACGCTCTCCCGCGTCTGGTCCTGCTCCCAGGCGCGGTCCCAGTCGAAACCATACAACTTCAAGACACCCTGGAACACCAGCCGGCGTGGCTCGCCTTCAATATTGAGCACCCCTTTGTAACGCAACAGCTGTCGGCCATGGTCTTCGAGCAGACGATTCATGAAGTCGCTGAGCCGGTCGATGTTCAGGGGCTTCTCGGTACGCAGTACCATGCTGCTTATGCGGTCACCGCTATTGCCTTGTGCAACCGGGCGCAAGCTCAGACCACCACCCAGGTCGGCATTGAGATTGAAGCCGCGCACATCAAGCAACTCGGACAGGTCGATCTTGCCGTGCTCTACCACATGAATCGGCGCACGACGATTGATCCGTCCAAGACGCTCGCTCAAGGCCTGGAACTGGGCGGCATCGACCAGATCGGTTTTGCTCACCAGCAGGCGATCGGCAAAACCGACCTGGGCCTGGGCAATGGTCTGGGTCAGGTGGAGGTCGGCATGCGCCGCATCGACCAAGGTGATAATGCCATCAAGGATGTAGCGCTCACGCAGTTCTTCGTCGATGAAGAAGGTTTGTGCCACGGGTGCGGGGTCGGCAAGGCCGGTGCATTCGATCACTAAACGGTCAAAGGCGATCTCGCCACTGTCCAGGCGCTCCAGCAACAGGAACAGGGCCTTGGTCAGGTCGGTATGGATACTGCAGCAAACACAACCATTGGCCAGGGTCATGACCTGCACCGGTTCGTCACCCAGCAGCTCCGTGTCGATACCTGCATCGCTGAATTCGTTTTCGATCACGGCGATCTTCAGGCCGTGCTCGGCCTTGAGCAGGTGGCGCAACAAGGTGGTCTTGCCTGCACCGAGAAAACCACTGAGCACGGTAACGGGGATTGGAGGTAGCACGCGCAAAATCTCCTGAACGCTAAAAATGACTGTGGGAGCGCGGCGTACCGTGCTCCCACAGGTTTATTACAGGCCGTCAGCCAAGGTTAACAGCACTTGGGCCCACCCTTCCCCCCGTAACGCGCCTCCTGACGTTCCCTGAAGAACGCCTCGTAGCTCATCACCGGCTTGTCCGGGTGTTTGGTTTGCATATGCTCGACGTAAGTGTCGTAGTCGGGCATACCGACCATCAGGCGGGCTGCCTGCCCCAGGTACTTACCCAGTCGACCAAGGTCGTTGAACATGACTGCATTCCTCAGTGTTTACGCGTCCGGCACAGGGTGGAACGGGGTTTCCTTATCACTACGCTCTTTCTTGCCAAGGGCGGCAATACCGACCTTCAGTGCGAAGAACAGGATACTGAACACCACGAACAGGAACAGGCCGGTCAACGCCGCGTTGGTGTAGGCGTTGAAGATAACGTGTTGCATCTGGTTGATGTCCTTGGCCGGTGCCAGTACCTGACCGGCATCCAGTGCCGCACTGTACTTGTCGGCCAGCGCCAGGAAACCGACCGCCGGGCTCGGATCGAACAGCTTGATGAAGCCCGCGGTGGTGGTGCAGATCAGCAGCCAGACAGCAGGCAACAGGGTGACCCAGATGTAGCGCTGGCGTTTCATCTTGATCAACACCACAGTACCCAGCATCAGCGCAATGCCCGCCAGCATCTGGTTGGAGATACCGAACAGCGGCCACAAGGTGTTGATCCCGCCCAACGGATCGATCACGCCCTGGTACAGCAGATACCCCCACATGGCCACACAACCGGCTGTTGCCAGCAGGTTGGCAGTCCACGACTCAGTGCGTTTGAGCGCCGGAATGAAGGAGCCCAACAGATCCTGCAACATGAAGCGTCCGGCACGGGTACCCGCATCTACCGCCGTGAGGATGAACAGCGCCTCAAACAGGATCGCGAAGTGGTACCAGAAGGCCATGGTGTTCTCACCCGGCAGCACCTGGTGCAGGATCTGCGCGATACCGACCGCCAGGGTCGGGGCACCGCCCGCACGGGCCAGAATGGTGTGCTCACCGATGTCCTTGGCTACGCCCTCAAGCACATCTGGCGTGATGGCAAAGCCCCAGTTGCTGACCGTCTGCGCCACCGCCACCACATCGCTACCGACTACGGCAGGCGGGCTGTTCATGGCAAAGTAGACACCCGGTTCAATCACCGAAGCAGCGACCATGGCCATGATGGCTACGAACGATTCCATCAGCATGCCGCCGTAACCGATGTAGCGGGCGTTGGTTTCGTTGTCGAGCAGCTTCGGCGTGGTGCCCGAGGAGATCAGGGCGTGGAAGCCCGATACCGCACCACACGCGATGGTGATAAACAGGAACGGAAACAGGGTGCCTTTCCAGACAGGGCCGGTACCGTCGGTGAACTGGGTCAGCGCGGGCATTTTCAGCTCAGGCGCGATGACCAGAATGCCGATCGCCAGGCCTACGATGGTGCCGATCTTGAGGAAGGTCGAGAGGTAGTCACGGGGCGCCAGCACCAGCCACACAGGCAGTACGGCAGCCACAAAGCCGTAACCCACCAACAGCCAGGTGATTTGTACGCCGGTGAAGGTGAAGACCTTGGACCAGGTCGGATCGGCAGCAACCTGCCCGCCCAGCCAGATCGACAGCAACAGCAGGACAACACCCATCAGCGAGATTTCGCCAATACGCCCCGGGCGGATGTAGCGCATGTAAACGCCCATGAACATCGCGATCGGGATGGTCGCCATCACCGTGAACATGCCCCATGGGCTCTCGGCCAGGGCCTTGACCACGATGAGCGCCAGCACCGCGAGGATGATGATCATGATCAGGAAGCAGCCGAACAGGGCAATGGTGCCCGGAATCCGGCCCATCTCTTCACGGACCATGTCGCCCAGCGAACGGCCGTTGCGACGGGTGGACAGGAACAGCACCATAAAGTCCTGAACCGCACCTGCCAGCACCACACCGGCAATCAGCCAGAGCGTACCGGGCAGATAGCCCATCTGCGCAGCCAGAACCGGTCCGACCAGCGGCCCTGCGCCAGCAATCGCGGCAAAGTGGTGGCCGAACAGGATGTGCTTGTTGGTCGGGACATAGTCCAGACCATCGTTATTGAGTACCGCCGGTGTAGCCCGACGTGGATCGAGCTGCATCACCTTGGTGGCGATGAACAGGCTGTAGTAACGGTAGGCAACCAGGTAGATAGCCACCGCCGCGACTACAATCCACAAGGCATTGATGGCTTCACCGCGACGCAGGGCAACCACACCCAACGCACAGGCTCCGATGATTGCCAGCGCTAGCCACGGCAAGTGGCGCAGCAGGCTATTATTGTTGTTCATGATTAGCTTCCAGCTAGTGGATTGAAAGACTGCCCGACGAGTCTAGGGCGAGTCATCGCACATTGCCATACCTGCTACGATCTAGAGCCTCCCGAGCAGGAAACTCATGGCTCTGTTATGCACCTAACACGCGTACCTGACAAGCACTGGACTATAGTTGAGTGCGAACCCCGGAGGGCTTGGCCATGAGCGACCATCACGAACGTCGGCTTTTCAAACGTGTTCCCTTCGATGCCCGCACCGAGCTGGTGCAAGGTGATCAACGATGGCCCGTCAAACTGCTGGATCTGTCGCTCAAGGGGTTGTTGATCGAATGCCCCGAGGGCTGGCAGGGCGACCCTATCCAGGGTTTCGATGCCTCCATACACCTCAACGACCACGACGAAGTGAAGATGCACGTGGAGTTGCGTCACGAGGAGGGCAACCAGATGGGTTTCGTTTGCCAGTTCATTGATCTGGACTCCATTTCGCACCTGCGGCGACTGATCGAACTGAACCTGGCCAACCCGGAAGAACTTGAGCGCGAACTGCGGCAACTGATCGAAGCGTAGGAACGTTTAGCCAACTACCCAATCCCCACCAGAGCCTTTAGCGATCGCTAAAAGGCTCCGTTGGCGCGCCTGCCAAACGCCCTGCATACCATTAATGAGAAAATATGGCACACCGATTGCGTGCAACAGATCCGCTCGGGCTATCTAAAAATTGTATACAATTCTTCTGGTAATGATTGCCACTTGTTGTCTACAGTAGGCCCACAACAATAAAACAGAGACCCTGCTCCTCATGAATACGTCCTCCGCTAGCACGTCTTCAGCGCAACGTCCCGAAGACGAAAACCTAGGCCTCGGCGCCAACCTGGCTTACGGCCTGCAACACGTATTGACCATGTACGGCGGTATCGTTGCGGTTCCCTTGATTCTCGGCCAGGCCGCGGGACTGGGGCCGGCTGATATCGGTTTGTTGATTGCGGCCTCATTGTTCGCAGGTGGTCTTGCAACACTGCTACAAACCCTCGGCTTACCGTTCTTTGGCTGCCAGTTGCCATTGGTACAGGGCGTTTCATTCGCAGGCGTGGCAACCATGGGCGCCATTCTCAGCAGTGAAGGCGGTGGAGGTCTGCCTGGCGTGTTGGGTGCGGTCATGGCCGCATCGCTGATAGGCTTCCTGATCACGCCCGTCTTCTCACGCATTACCAAGTTCTTCCCGCCGTTGGTCACCGGTATCGTCATCACCACCATCGGCCTGACACTGATGCCCGTGGCGGCGCGCTGGGTCATGGGGGGCAACAGCAAATCGCCAGAGTTTGGCAGCATGGCCAACATCGGCCTGGCGGCCCTGACCTTCGCCATCGTGCTGGTACTCAGCAAACTCGGTAGCGCAGCGATCTCTCGCCTGTCGATCCTGCTGGCCATGGTCATCGGCACACTGATTGCCTGGTCATTGGGCATGGCGGATTTCTCCAAGGTCCTGGACGGCCCGCTGGTGGCCTTTCCTGAACCGTTCCATTTCGGTATGCCGACCTTTCACATCGCCGCCATTCTGTCGATGTGCATCGTGATCATGGTGACCTTGGTAGAAACCTCGGCGGATATTCTCGCGGTTGGCGAAATCATCGACACCAAGGTTGACTCCAAGCGTTTGGGCAATGGCCTGCGCGCCGACATGGCGTCGAGCATCCTTGCCCCCATCTTCGGCTCCTTCACCCAGAGCGCCTTCGCCCAGAACGTTGGCCTGGTGGCTGTGACGGGCGTCAAGAGCCGCTACGTAGTGGCAACCGGCGGGGTGATTCTGGTGGTGCTGGGGCTTCTGCCAATCATGGGGCGCATCATTGCCGCCGTACCAACCTCAGTACTGGGCGGTGCCGGTATCGTATTGTTCGGCACCGTTGCTGCCAGCGGTATTCGCACGCTGTCGAAAGTGGACTACCGCAACAACATGAACCTGATCATCGTCGCCGCCTCGCTGGGCTTCGGCATGATCCCGATCGCTGCACCGACCTTCTATGACCATTTCCCAAGCTGGTTTGAAACCATCTTCCACTCCGGCATCAGCTCGGCGGCGATCATGGCGATTCTTCTGAACCTGACGTTCAACCACTTCACGACTGGCAACTCGGACCAGCAGTCGGTGTTTGCTGCCGCTTACGAGCGCACGATCAATTACTCGGACATTTCCGCCCTGCGCGACGGTGATTACTTCGAGGACGGCAAGCTGTTCGATGCCGACGGCAAGGAGATTCCGGTCATTAGCGAACACGACCACGACCACGGCGCACCGTCAGAACGACGAACCGCTGCGGCTGAACACTGATGCACTGATGCACTGATGCACTGATGCACTGATGCACTGAGCAGCATAAGGGCCGACGAGGAATCGTCGGCCCTTTTCATTTGCAGGCCTGATGCGTCACTCGAACAACGCATCCAGCGCCTGCTCAAGGCGCGTGACCGCAATGACCTGCAAGCCTGCAGGGGCTTCCTTTGGCGCATTACCCTTGGGAACAATGGCGCGCTTGAAGCCATGCTTGGCGGCTTCCTTGAGGCGCTCCTGCCCACTGGGAACCGGGCGGACTTCGCCCGACAGGCCAATCTCACCGAACACCAGCAGGTCCTGGGACAAGGGGCGATTGCGCAGGCTCGACATCACCGCCGCCAACAGTGCGAGGTCGGAGGCGGTTTCCAGCACTTTCACACCACCGACTACGTTGAGGAACACGTCCTGGTCATGGGTCGGGATGCCACCATGGCGGTGCAGCACCGCCAGGAGCATTGCCAGCCGGTTCTGATCCAGACCAAGCGTCACTCGCCGAGGATTCGCCAGGTGGCTGTCGTCAACCAGCGCCTGAACTTCCACCAGCATCGGCCGAGTTCCCTCCCAGGTGGCCATGACTACGCTGCCGGGAACCTCCTCCTGGGCACGGGTGAGGAAGATGGCCGAAGGATTGGATACTTCCTTGAGGCCACGGTCGGTCATGCCGAACACGCCCAGTTCATTGACGGCACCAAAACGGTTCTTCACGGCCCGCAGCAAACGCAGGCGTCCATCGGACTCACCTTCAAAATACAGCACGGTATCGACCATATGCTCCAGCACGCGCGGCCCGGCCAAGGCGCCTTCCTTGGTCACGTGGCCGACCAGGAAAATGGCCGTACCGCTCTGTTTGGCATAACGCACCAACAAGGCCGCACTTTCGCGCACCTGCGAGACACCGCCAGGGGCCGACTGCAATTGCTCGGTGAAGATGGTCTGGATCGAGTCGATAACCATCACCTTGGGCTTTTCCGCCCGGGCGGTAGCGATGATGTTCTCAATGCAGGTTTCGGTCATGACCCGCAACTGGTCCTGCGGTAAACCCAGGCGGCGCGCACGCATGGCCACTTGTTGCTGCGACTCCTCGCCCGTGACATAAAGTGCCGGAAGTCGGGTCGCAATGTTGCAGAGGGTTTGAAGCAGGATGGTCGACTTGCCAATACCCGGGTCGCCGCCGATCAACACCACCGAACCATCCACCAGCCCGCCACCCAGCACACGGTCAAGCTCGACACTGGCCGTGGTGAAACGCGGAATTTCTTCGACACTGACTTCTGCCAGGGTCTTGATCTGCGCCTGCTGCCCCGCCCAGCCACTGCGGCCACTGGGCGCTGCGGCTGCGCCACTTTCCAACACGGTTTCGACCAGGGTATTCCAGGCGCCGCATTCACCGCATTGCCCGGCCCACTTCGGAAAGGTCGCACCACACTCGGTGCAGCCGTACATGCGCTTGGCTTTGGCCATGGGGCGGTCTCCTGGAAAAACCGCCATGATAGCCGAGCAGGCAAGCCCATGGGGCCAACCCTGGAAGACAAAACTTTTCGGTATAACCACAGTCTGTAGCCGCAGCGATAAGCATGACTCGCATAGCTGATTTACACTGTTTTCACCAATCTCATCTGTTACAGGGAATAAACCATGGGCGTGCTCAGTGAATTCAAAGCCTTTGCGGTCAAGGGCAACGTGGTCGACATGGCGGTCGGTATCATTATCGGCGCGGCCTTCGGCAAAATCGTCTCATCTTTTGTCGGCGATGTAGTGATGCCACCCATTGGGCTGTTGATTGGTGGGGTGGACTTCAGCGACCTGGCAGTCACCCTGAAAGCCGCCGAAGGTGATGTGCCCGCAGTGGTCATGGCCTACGGGAAGTTCATCCAGACCGTCATCGACTTCATCATCGTCGCCTTCGCCATTTTCATGGGGATAAAGGCGATCAACCGGCTCAAGCGCGAAGAAGCCGTAGCACCCAGCGCGCCCCCCGTCCCCACCAAGGAAGAAGAGCTGCTGACTGAGATTCGTGACCTGCTCAAGAGCCAAAGCAACAAGCCGTAAGCGACACAACGCTGGCGCCCGCGTGCGCCAGCGCCTGATGCCTGCTACCAGTAGTTTTCCACCGCAACCTGGCCGGGCCGACGGCTCAGGCTCAATTGCATGTCGCGCTGTTTGAGTAGCGCTCGGGTGTCATCGATCATCTGTGGGTTACCACAGATCATCACCCGTGAATGTTCGGGCGTCAGTGCTGCACCGGCAACATGCTCCAGTTCGCCATTCTCGATCAATCGAGTGATGCGCCCGTTGAGTGCACCTGGGTGTTGCTCACGGGTAACGATGGGAATGAACTGCAACGCACCCGCGTACTCGGCCAGGTAATCGCGCTGTTCAAGGCCCGCAATCAGCGGCTGATAAGCCAGCTCCCGGGCCTCACGCACCGAATACACCAACTTGATGCGTTCAAACCGCTCCCATACTTCAAAATCCTGCAGGATTGATAGAAAGGGAGCGATACCCGTGCCGGTTGCCAACAACCACAGATCACGTCCACCCACGAAGCGGTCCAGGGTCAGAAACCCGAATGCCTGGCGATCAATCAGCAGGCTGTCACCCTGACGCAAACGGCTGAGTTCGCTTGTGAACTCCCCTCCCGGCACCACGATGGAAAAAAAATCGAGGTACTCATCGTGCGGGGCGCTGACCATTGAATACGCACGCCAGACCACACTGCCATCAGCCCGTGTCACGCCCAGGCGCGCGAACTGCCCGGCACGGAAACGAAACCCCTGGTCACGCGTAATCCGCAAACTGAACAGACTCGGGGTCAGCGGCTGAACATCCAACAGCGTTTGACGCGTGAACTTCTCCTCGCTGGCAGTCATGACCTGCTCCAATCGTCGATTAAGACCAGTGTCTCGCAAAATGCGCCGCATAAACACGGACGATTAGTAAGCGATACCTGCACCTGCTATCGCAAAATAACCCAAGCAAATACTAGGACTTTTCCTACAATCAAAAACACACGGAGTTTGGATCCATCAAAAGGAGGTGACTTGCCATGCCCTATTGGAACCAGGAGCAGATGCAACAGCTGCTCAATGAACACAACGAACAGCAGCTGTTTGAAATTGCACTGTCCCTGGCAAAGCAGCTAGGCATGGACTTCCTGGGGTTCACGATCCGCAGGCACGTTGCGACCCAATCCCCTCAGTACATACTTCTGAACAACTTCCCAAGTGAATGGAACACGCGCTACCAACAGGGCGATTACATAAAGATTGACCCCATAGCAACCCATTGTCAGCAATCACTGGCCGCCATTCTCTGGGATGACAACGCGTTTGCCGAGGTTCCCGAATACTGGGAGGAAGCACAGTCCTTTGGCCTGCGTTTCGGCTGGAGCCTGGCCATACACGATGCTCGCGGCAATCAGAGCATGCTCAGCGTGCTTCGGGCGAACGGCCCTATAACGACTGCCGAGTTCTTTGACAAGGTCTGCCATACCTTATGGCTATGTAACCTGATACACACCCTGATCGTAGAGCGCATTCACCCACCCAAACGCCTGACATATGAATTGACTGCTCGGGAAATCGAAGTGCTCAAGTGGTCCGCCGAGGGCAAAACCGCGGCCGACATCGCCTGTATTCTGGCCTTGTCTGAAAGCACCGTTAATTTCCATATCCGTAGCGTCATGGCCAAGATGAATACCAACAACAAGACCAGCGCGGTTGTCCGGGCCGCCATGAATGGCCTTTTATGACGCGCCAAGCGCCAGTCAGTACGGTGTAAACCCTGTAGAATCGTCGTCAACTTGCCGTCGCTCGCCGCGACGGCCGCCGATGCCCCAGAGCCTTATGCCATGCCCTTGCTGATCAACCCCTTTGCCGAACTTGACCTGATCCGCCAACCCGAACAAGCCAACGACCCCCTACAAGCGTTTGATGCCGCCGACGAGTACCTGCTTGAGCACCTGGCCGAACAGGCGCTGCCGAGCAGTGCTCGGGTGCTGGTACTGAATGACAGTTTCGGTGCCTTGGCCATCAGTTTGAGCCGTCATGTGCAGGTGGTCAGCAGTGGCGACTCATACCTGGCAAGGCTCGGTCTGGAAAAGAACCTGCCGCGTAACGGTCAGCCCTTTGACAGTGTCACCTTCGTTCCGGCCAGTGCCGCGTGGCAAGGCCCGTTCGAACGCGTGCTGGTGCGCGTTCCCAAAACCCTGGCGTTGCTTGAGGAGCAGTTGATTCGCCTGCAGGGGCATCTGGCTCCAGGCGCTCAGGTCATCGCTGGCGCGATGATCAAGCACTTGCCACGTGCCGCTGGCGATCTGCTGGAAAAGTACATCGGCCCGGTGCAGGCCTCCCTGGCGCGCAAGAAGGCACGCTTGCTGATCGCCACGGTAGAAAGCAAAGCCCCCTTCACCTCGCCCTACCCGACCCGTTATCGTCTGGACGAGCCGGGGTTGAACCTGCTCAACCATGCCAACGTGTTCTGCCGCGAAGGCCTGGACATCGGCACACGGGCCTTCCTTCCCTACCTGCCAAAGAACCTCGGGCAAGCGCGGGTCGCCGACCTTGGCTGCGGTAACGGCGTGCTGGCGATCGTCAGTGCGCTGGCCAACCCACAGGCACAGTACACACTGGTCGACGAGTCCTATATGGCGGTTCAGTCGGCCCGTGAAAACTGGCACGCGGCGCTGGGTGAGCGTGACGTGGAAGTGCGCGCCGACGATGGCCTGGCCAGCCAGCCCGAGCGCTCACTGGACGTGGTGCTGTGCAACCCGCCGTTCCATCAGCAGCAGGTGGTCGGCGACTTTCTGGCCTGGCGCATGTTCCAGCAGGCCCGCGAAGCACTGGTCCCCGGCGGTGCACTTTACATCGTCGGTAACCGCCACCTGGGTTACCACAGCAAACTGGCGCGGCTGTTCCGTGGCGTCGAACAAGTCGGGGCCAACCCCAAGTTCGTGGTGTTGAAAGCGCGCAAGTGAACAGGCAAAAAAAACCCTTCGTAGCGAACCGCTACGAAGGGTGAGAGGCCGCCGCAAGGCGGTAATGGGAGTTTGCCTAATGGGTGCTAAGGCCGGCAGCGCTCATGAACAGGCGCATCAGCCAGGCGAATATCCCCAAGGTCACGACGCTGCCCGTCCAGATCACCGCCAACCAACCCAAGCGTTGCCAGAGCGGTTTTTTTTCGGCGTTAACGGTTTCTTTAACAGCCATTTCACACCCTCCATTCAAACCCTAGTGGTAGCCGTCTTCGTGGGTCACCTTGCCGCGGAACACGTAGTAGCTCCAGAAGGTGTAACCCAGAATGAACGGGATGATGAACAAGGTGCCGACCAGCATGAAGCCCTGGCTTTGTGGTGGCGCAGCAGCATCCCAAATAGAGATCGATGGCGGGATGATGTTCGGCCACAGGCTGATACCCAGCCCGCTGTAGCCCAGGAAGATCAACACCAGGGTCAGCAGGAACGGGGTGTAGTGGGCATTACGCGCCACTGCCTTGAGCAGACCATAGAGGGTGACCAGCACCAGGATCGGTACCGGCAGGAACCAGAACAGATTCGGCAGGCTGAACCAGCGCGTGGCGATGTCCGGGTGCGCAAGCGGCGTCCACAGGCTGACGATGCCGGTCACCGCCAGAAGCACCAACGCCAACGGCCGCGCCAGATCGTGCATCTGCTTCTGCAACTTGCCTTCGGTTTTCATGATCAGCCAGGTACAGCCCAGCAAGGTGTAGGCGACTACCAAGCCCACGCCACAGAACAGGCTGAACGGGCTCAACCAGTCCAGGCTACCACCGGCGTAGGAACGGTCGACCACCTTGAAGCCTTCAATGAAGGCACCCAACGCGACCCCCTGGAAGAAGGTGGCCGCAAGCGAGCCACCAATGAACGCCTTGTCCCAGATGTGACGCTTGTCGGCCTTGGCCTTGAAACGGAACTCGAAGGCCACGCCACGGAAGATCAGCCCGACCAGCATCAGCATCAACGGCAGGTACAGCGCTGACAGCACCACGGCATAGGCCAGCGGGAAGGCGCCGAACAATGCCGCGCCGCCCAACACCAGCCAGGTTTCGTTACCGTCCCAGACCGGCGCAACAGTGTTCATCATCACGTCGCGGTCACGGTCGTCCTTGATGAAGGGGAAGAGCATGCCAATCCCCAGATCGAAACCATCCATGATCACGTACATCATGATCCCGAAGATGATGATCACGGCCCAGATCAGCGGTAGATCGATACCCATGATTCAGTTCCCCTTGTTCAGGCTGAGGTTTTCGCCGTCGTGGTTATCGTCACCCGCAGCAGACAGCGGCCGTGCCGGAGTGCGTTGCTGACCAGGACCGCCAGTGCTGACTTCCTTGCCTTCGTCAGTTTTCGGCCCCTTGCGCACCAGGCGCATCATGTAGCCCAAACCTGCGCCGAACAGCGCGAAATACACCACCACGAACATCACCAGCGTCACGCCCAACTGGGTGTAACTATGATTCGACGCACCGTCGGCGGTACGCATCAGGCCATAGACCACCCACGGCTGACGACCGACTTCAGTGGTGAACCACCCGGCGAGTACTGCGATCAAACCGGACGGGCCCATCCACAGGGTAACGTAGAGGAATGGCCGCGAACTGTAGAGGCTGCCACGCAGGCGCAACCAGACACTCCATAGGCCGACCGCAATCATCAGCATGCCGAGGCCGACCATGATCCGGAACGACCAGAAGACCACAGTCGAGTTCGGCCGGTCTTCAGGGACGAACTCCTTCATCGCCGGCACTTGTTTATCCAGGCTGTGGGTCAGGATCAGGCTGCCCAGTGCCGGGATCTCCAGTTTGAAATGGGTGGTCTCGGCTTTCATGTCGGGGATGCCGAACAGAATCAACGGGGTCGGCTCGTCCCCGACGTTTTCCCAGTGCCCTTCAATGGCAGCGATTTTCACCGGCTGGTGCTTGAGGGTGTTCAACCCATGGAAATCGCCGATAACCGCTTGAACCGGCGCGACGATCAAGGCCATCCACATGGCCATCGATAGCATCTTGCGGATCGCCGGGTTGTCGCGCCCACGCATTAGATGCCAGGCCGCCGAAGCACCGACAAAGAATGCCGTCGAAACAAACGCCGCGGTCGCCATGTGCGCCAGACGATAAGGGAAGGACGGGTTGAAGATGACGGCCAGCCAGTCCACCGGAATCACTCGACCATCAATGATCTCGTAACCCTGTGGGGTCTGCATCCAGCTGTTCGAGGCAAGGATCCAGAAGGTCGAGACCAAGGTGCCAAGCGCGACCATGAGTGTGGAGAAAAAGTGCAGACCGCGGCCTACACGGTTCCAGCCGAAGAGCATGACGCCAAGGAAACCGGCCTCAAGGAAGAAGGCGGTCAGTACCTCGTAGGTCAGCAAAGGCCCAGTGACGGCCCCGGCGAAATCGGAGAAACGGCTCCAGTTGGTGCCGAACTGGTACGCCATGACCAGACCGGATACCACACCCATACCGAAGTTCACGGCGAAGATCTTCGACCAGAAGTGATACAGGTCGCGGTAAACGCTGTTGTTAGTCTTGAGCCACAGGCCTTCGAGCACCGCCAGGTAGCTCGCCAGGCCAATGGTGATGGCCGGGAACAGGATATGGAACGAGACGGTAAACGCGAACTGGATTCGGGCGAGATCGAGTGCCTCCAAACCGAACATAGTGCTTCCTCTGTCAGGTAATCTGGCGCACGACGAATGCCTTTGCGCCAACTGCCCCCACGGCTATTGAGTGCCACACATTGGAGTTGTTCTGGAAACAGCAATCGTAGGGATTTACGGCCACGGGGCCGATTCGTTGCATCTGCAACTATTGACGCAGATCAACGTATGAAAAACAGAATAGTCCCGAACGCCTGCGCAGGTTATGTGGTCGATTGCCGCGTGACCGGTTGCCTCACCCCCTTTACGAGGTAACTGTTTGGTGCGCTAACCGCCCACTCTCGGGCTTTCTTGCAACCTCTTGTTACATGCAGTGCTACGCTGGCCGCCTTCTCCTTGCTCAGGCCCGTTTGCGCTCATGTCTGCCCAAGCTCCGTTACTGCTCCGTCAACACCGCCCCTTCCTGGCTTTCTGGTTCGCTCGGGTATTCACTGCCAGCGGCTTTCAAATGCTCACCGTGGCCATCGGTTGGCACCTTTATCAATTGACCGGCAGCGTGCTCGACCTCGGCCTGGTAGGTCTGGTGGAGTTTGCCCCCAGGGTGCTGTTCATGCTGCACACCGGGCATGTCGCCGACCGCTACGACCGGCGTCGTGTCGCCGCCTTCTGCCAGGCTGCTCAGGCCCTGATCGCCCTGACGCTGGTGGTCGGTAGCAGCACAGGCACGGTCAGCCGCGAGCTGATTTTCCTGCTGGCCTTTCTGCTCGGCAGCGCACGCTCGTTTGAAATGCCGGCAACCCAGGCGCTGCTGCCAAATGTGGTGCCCGCACAGTTGTTCCCCCGCGCAGTGGCGGCATCGGCCTCAGCGATGCAGTCGGCAACCATCGTCGCACCGGCACTGGGCGGTTTTCTCTACGCCTTCGGCAGTGTCTGGGTGTACGGGCCTACCGTGCTGCTGTACGTGATCGCCTGTGCCCTGAGCCTTGGTCTGAGCGCCCAGCAAAGTCCCTTGACGCAGGGTCGCGCCAGCCTGGAGTCACTGCTGGCCGGTGTCCGCTTCATTCGCAGCCGCCCGGACATTCTCGGCGCCATCTCATTAGACCTGTTTGCTGTACTGCTGGGCGGCGCCACCGCGCTGTTGCCCGTGTTCGCCAAGGACATTCTGCTCACCGGCCCCTGGGGCCTGGGTTTGTTGCGCTCCGCCCCCGCCGTTGGCGCCTTGCTGATGTCGCTGTGGTTGGCACGGTTTCCGGTCGAGCGTCAGGTTGGTCGCATCATGTTCACGGCCGTCGGGGTATTTGGCGTGGCGACCATCGCCTTCGGCCTGTCCACATCGTTCTGGCTCTCACTGGCGGTGTTGGCCGTACTGGGTGCCGCCGACATGATCAGCATGGTGATTCGCGGAGCGTTCGTACAACTGGAAACCCCGGATGAAATGCGTGGGCGGGTCAGCGCCGTCAATGGCCTGTTCATTGGCGCTTCAAACCAGCTCGGCGAGTTTGAGTCGGGGCTGACAGCGCACTGGTTTGGGACGGTGCCTGCGGTGGTCATGGGCGGTGTTGGAACGCTGCTGGTGACCGGGCTGTGGATAAAACTGTTCCCAAGCCTGGCCAGCCGCGATCACTTGCACACGGTCAAACCCTTATAGACAACGCTACGCCTTCCTGCGGATACCATGCCAGCGCCCAAGATGGGCGTATCTGCATTACTCCTCGTCGATCATGCTGGTATGATGCGCGGCTTTTTCCCGACCCAAGGAAAATACACAGCCTCCCGGTATGGTCTGTGCTTTGCTAGTTGGGTCGATCATTCACGGCGCCAGCGCGCGCCACGGGAGCAGGCATGCTGGAAAGGCTGTTTCAACTAAAAGCACACAACACCAACGTGCGCACCGAAATTCTGGCGGGCGTCACCACGTTCCTGGCGATGGCCTACATTCTGTTCGTCAACCCCAGCATCCTCGGCGAAACCGGCATGGACAAAGGCGCGGTCTTCGTCGCCACCTGCCTGGCTGCCGCCATCGGCTCGACCGTCATGGGCGTGATCGCCAACTACCCGATCGCGCTGGCACCAGGGATGGGCCTGAACGCCTTCTTTACCTACACCGTCGTCCTGAACATGGGCCACACCTGGCAAGTCGCGCTGGGGGCAGTGTTCATTTCCGCCGTGTTGTTCTTTCTGCTGTCGATTTTTCGTATCCGCGAATGGATCGTCAACAGCATCCCGCTGCCGCTGCGCTCGGCCATTGCCGCCGGTATCGGCCTGTTCCTGGCACTGATCGCCCTGCACAACGCGGGCATCGTCGTCGCCCACAAGGCAACCGTGGTCGGCCTGGGCGACCTGAAGCAACCCGCACCGATACTCGCCACCCTGGGTTTCTTCCTGATCGTCGCACTGGAAGCACTGAAGGTGCGTGGTGCCGTGCTGATCGGCATTCTCGCCGTCACCCTGGCATCCATCACGCTGGGCTTCAGCGAATTCGGCGGGATAATGTCGATGCCACCGTCACTGGCGCCAACCTTCCTGCAGCTGGATATCAAGGGTGCCCTGGACATTGGCCTGATCAGCGTGATCTTTGCCTTCCTGTTCGTCGACCTGTTCGACAATTCGGGCACCCTGATTGGCGTTGCCAAACGTGCAGGCCTGATGGGCAAGGACGGCCACATGCCGAAGATGGGGCGCGCCCTGATCGCCGACAGTACTGCAGCCATGGCCGGTTCGCTGCTGGGTACCTCGACCACCACCAGCTACATTGAATCGGCCGCTGGCGTCAGCGCCGGTGGACGTACCGGGCTGACAGCAGTCGTGGTCGCCGTGCTGTTCCTGCTGGCGCTGTTCTTTGCACCGTTGGCCGGCAGCGTGCCCGCCTATGCTACGGCGCCAGCGCTGCTGTTCGTCGCCGTACTGATGGCCTCGGGCCTGGCCGAAATAAACTGGGACGACATCACTGAAGCCGCACCCGTGGTCATTACGGCCCTGGCGATGCCGCTGACCTACTCGATTGCCAACGGCATCGCCTTTGGTTTCATTTCCTGGACGGTCATCAAGCTGATCTCTGGCCGTGGCCGCGAGGTCAATTCGGCGCTGGTGATTCTGTCGATTCTGTTCGTCATCAAACTGGGCTGGTTCAACGCATGAGTGCTGTCCTCGATCCTGCAACTTACAGCCAACAATTGGACGCCAAGGTCGCTCGCCTGCGCGAGCTGCTGGCGCCTTTCGCAGCACCGGAACCGGCCGTCTTCGACTCACCGCGCGAGCACTATCGCCTGCGTGCCGAGTTCCGCCTCTGGCGTGAAAACGAGCAGCGCTTCTATGCAATGTTCGCCCCTGGCGAAAAGCACACGCCGATCCTGATCGAAGACTTCCCGATCGCCAGCCTGCGTATCAACGAACTGATGCCCAAGCTCAAAGCCGCCTGGCAAGCCAGCTCGGCCTTGAGCTTCAAACTGTTCCAGGTGGAGTTCCTCACCACCCTGGCCGGTGACGCGATGATTACCCTGTGCTATCACCGGCCATTGGACGAGCACTGGGAGGCTGCAGCTCGGCAGTTGGCCAACGACCTGAATGCAAGCATCGTCGGTCGCTCCAAGGGCAAGCGTGTGGTAATCGGCCGTGACTACGCGGTCGAAGAGCTGCAGGTGGCTGGACGCAGTTTCCGCTACCGTCAGCCCGAAGGCGCGTTCACCCAACCCAATGGCACGGTCAACCAGAAGATGCTGAACTGGGCCTATGACGCGCTGGGTGAGCGCCAGGACGACCTGCTGGAGCTGTACTGCGGCAACGGTAACTTCACCTTGCCGCTCGCTACCCGGGTTCGCAAGGTACTGGCCACCGAGATCAGCAAGACGTCAGTCAATGCCGCCCTGCACAACCTCGATGACAACGCTGTGGATAACGTACGCCTGGTGCGCCTGTCCGCCGAAGAACTGACTGAAGCGCTCAATGATGTGCGCCCCTTCCGTCGCCTGGAAGGGATCGACCTGAAGAGCTACCAGTTTGGCAGCGTCTTCGTCGATCCACCGCGTGCGGGCATGGATCCGGATACCTGTGAGCTGACACGACGTTTCGACAACATCCTGTACATCTCCTGCAACCCGGAGACCCTCGCGGCCAACATCGCCCAGTTGCACGACACACACCGTATCGAGCGCTGTGCATTGTTCGACCAGTTCCCCTACACCCACCACATGGAAAGCGGGGTGTTGTTGGTACGACGTTGATCGACAGCCATCCTGATGGCAAGAGGGTCAGGGGGTGTACCGCAACAAGGGCACCCATTGATCCTCGTCAGCCAGCCCGCCATGGTGGCCCAACCACTGGCTGGCGTGCTTCTCCACCTGACTGCGAATGATCCCCCCATGCCCACGGGGTATCACGATCAGGTCGCCAATACGGGCTTCGGCCCCGCTCAGCACCACGTCACCGAACAGACTCTGCTTGATTGCCTGGGCCTTGCTCAGCACCGTATAGGCGTCGCCGAGGCGCTCTTGCCAGCGTGCCAACACCCGGTCCAGCTGATGCTCCGCCACGTAGACATGACGCGCCCGTATATCCCCAGCCACGGCATGTACGCCTTGCTGCAGGGTTGCATCCTCATCGAAATCGACCACCCGTGCGCTGTCCAGCCGAACCATGCCATGGTCCGCGATGACCTTCAGATCGGCACCCGCGGGCAGGTACAGGGCAATCGACTGGGCCAATTGGTCAGCAATCTCCAGCTGTTTGAGCCACGGCTCGGAGCCCGGCCCATACACGTGCCCAGCAAAATCCAGGTCACCGAAGTAAGCGAAACACAAGGCCGGACGCTCTGCCTCGAGGGCCTTGCGCACCAATGCCGGATAAGCCTCGTATGCCACTGCCGGAAGAATCTCGCCAGCACGGTAGATCGCTCTGGAAAAGTCCGATGTGGCGTAGCGACCAAGCATCAATGTACTGATGGCGATCCCCTGCTCTGCCGCCTTTGACCAGGCCATGCGCGGAACGATGAAATCGTCGGGCGCAGGTACAGGGCTGCATGCGCCCTCCCCCTGCAGCGCCGAACTGCTCCAGGTCAGCGGAGAGAGCGCCGTCTGCGCATCAAGGGCAAAACTGCAACCCACGATTCCGTGGGCGCCACTGGCCAGGCCCGAAGTGATAGAGGCCAGGCTGGTCGCGGTAGTCGCAGGAAAGCCGACGCGAAAACACCCGTCAGGGCGCATCAACGCAGCTAGAAATGGTGCTCGGTGCGCATGCTCGTGCAGCAAGTGCCACCCCAGACCGTCGATCAACAACAGGCAGGTTGCCGAAGCCGCCTCCAACCTGAAGGTGTTGTTGAACGCCCTCCCCCCCAATGACGCCAGAATCGACTGGGTGAGGTGAG
Source organism: Pseudomonas sp. AL 58 (assembly GCF_036348395.1). Lineage (NCBI taxonomy): Bacteria > Pseudomonadati > Pseudomonadota > Gammaproteobacteria > Pseudomonadales > Pseudomonadaceae > Pseudomonas > Pseudomonas sp. AL 58. The sequence goes on along the minus strand of NZ_JAZBQR010000001.1, from coordinate 34,673 downwards.
CAAGCCCCGGCCAGGTCGCCTCCAGTGACGGCCTCTCTTCCCTCTGCACCGCCATATTTCCCTCCGTGGTCAGGTTGTTAAACAACAGGTTTAGCACACCCTGTTCGATCAGCGAACAGAAAAAGCGCCAACCCGGCTCTAGCCAATTGACCAAATTAACCAGTTAGTACAATTTGCTCGAGACAGCGTTTCCTCACTCAAGAACAACAACGGAGCCCACCGATGAGTCGTACCGTCCTGGTCCTCAATGGTCCCAACCTCAACCTGTTAGGCACCCGAGAGCCGGCTACCTATGGCCGCGAAACCCTGGCTGATGTGTCCGCCCTGTGCAGCCGCAGTGCCGCCCAACTGGGGCTGGAAGTCGATTTTCGCCAAACCAACCATGAAGGCGAACTACTCGACTGGATTCACCAGGCCCGTGGTCGATATGCGGCCATCGTGATCAATCCGGCAGCCTGGACCCACACGTCAGTCGCCATCCGCGACGCCTTGGTAGCCGTGGAGCTTCCGGTTATCGAAGTACACATTTCCAACGTGCATGCCCGTGAGTCGTTCCGCCATCACAGCTATGTCTCGTCCATTGCCCTTGCCGTGCTCTGCGGTTTCGGCATCAACGGCTACCGCCTGGCCTTGGAGCATCTCGCTCAATGGCTGTCGACTCAGGAGCAATAGGCATGAACCGTAAACCCAGCGTTCTCGCAGGCCTGATCGGCGCCGGCATCCAGGCTTCACGCACCCCTGCACTGCATGAGCATGAAGGGGCGGCACAAGGTCTTAACTACCTCTATCGCCTGATCGACCTTGACGTCTTGAAGCTCGACAGCAGTGCCCTGGAAGAACTGCTGACAGCCGCCGAGCACATGGGCTTCACCGGCCTGAACATCACCTTCCCGTGCAAACAGGCCATCTTGCCGCTGCTCGACGAACTGTCGCCAGAGGCACGGGGCATTGGTGCGGTCAACACCGTGCTGCTCAAGGACGGCAAACGCATCGGCCACAACACCGACTGCCTGGGCTTTGCCGAAGGGTTTCGTCGTGGCCTCACAGGTGTACAACGTCGGCTGGTGGTGCAGATGGGTGCTGGCGGCGCTGGCGCCGCAGTGGCTCATGCCTTGCTGGGCGAAGGCGTTGCGCAACTGGTCATCTTCGATGTCGAGGCCGTTCGAGCCCAGGCGCTGGTGGATAACCTCAACCAGCATTTCCCCGGAGCTCCCGCTCGTGTTGGGCATGACCTGGAAGCGGCAATGGCAGAGGCCGACGGCCTGGTCAACACCACGCCGATGGGCATGGCCAAACTACCCGGCATGCCGGTGCCCAAAGCGCTGCTGCGCAGCAACCTGTGGGTAGCTGAAATCGTGTATTTCCCACTGGAGACCGAGTTACTTCGCGAAGCTCGAGCGCTGGGTTGCCAGACACTGAACGGCGGAACGATGGCCGTGTTTCAGGCGGTCAAGGCGTTTGAGCTGTTCAGCGGCGTACCGGCCGATGCCCAGCGGATGATCGAGCACTTCAGCAGTTTTCAGAACTGATCCGTGTAGCCGCTGCCAACCGGCAGCGGCACCTGGCTCATGCCTGCAGGTAGCGCAGCACCGACTCGCAAATCATTTCGCGGTGGCGCGCCTTCACTGCGCTGTCCTCGAAATCGACCTGGAAAATCTCACCGAACGTATGTCGGTTCGAGACCCGATAGAAACAGAACGAACTGATCAGCAAATGCACGTCCAGGGCTTCCAGGCCTTGGCGGAAAAGCCCTTGAGCAGCACCGCGGCGCAGAATCTCATCCAGCGCCATCAGCACCGTCTTGTTCATCGAGCTGATGGCCGATGAGCGTTTGACGTAGTCACCGTGGTGCATGTTTTCGTTACAGACGATTCGCACAAAGTCGACATTGCGGTCGTGGTGATCGAAGGTGAACTCGACCAACCGACGAATGCCCTGACGCGGCTCCAGCTCCGCCAGGTGCAAACTGCTTTCCGTGCTGCGAATGTCGCCGTAGAGCTTCTCCAGCACTTCGATGTACAACTGCTCCTTGCTGCTGAAGTAGTAGTAGATCATGCGCTTCGAGGTGTGCGTGCGCTCGGCAATCGCATCGACCCTGGCCCCTGCGAGCCCCTGCTGGACAAACTCGCAGATTGCCGCCTGAAGAATGCTCTCCCGCGTCTTTTCAGGGTTGTTCTTGCGGCTTCTGCGCACCGCCTCGGTAGGGGCGGCGCAAAGTGCTGGGGTTGTCGTCATACGGGACTCATGGCCATCTGTGAACATCGTGATTATGAGGCCCGCATGCCTGAGAAGGAAGTCGAAGCCTGTTCCCCTAAAGTTTAACTTGTGCCTGGCTGCCGCTGCGTGCCTTGGCCATCGCCGCCAAACGCACCGCTACGTTGGCCGCACCGTAGCCACTGTATCCGTTGCGTCGTTGCAGCACTTCGAAGAAGAAACGCTCTTCAAATGGCTGGGTATACACGTGAAACAGCTCGCCGCCCTGGGCATCACGGTCGTACAGCACGTTGTAATAGGCCAGTTCACTGAGGAACTCGTCATCGAAGTCAAAGCGTGCGGCCAGATCGTCGTAATAGTTGAGCGGGATGTCGAGCAGGGCAACACCGGCTTCCTTGGCCTGCTTCACTGCGGCAAAGATGTCATCACAATCGAACGCAATGTGATGCACGCCCGAACCACGGTAATGCGACAGGGCATGGGAGATCGCGGTATTACGGTTCTCCGAAATGTTCAAGGGCAAGCGGATCGAACTGCAACGGCTGCGCAGCGCACGGCTCTTGACCAGGCCGTAAGGGTCGGGCAGCACCACCTCGTCATCGGCACTGAAGTCCAGCAGGCTCTTGTAAAACAGCGCCCAACTGTCCAGGCCATCGGCCGGCAGCGCCAGCGCCATGTGATCGATACGGGTCAGGCCCAGGGACGTGGCAGGTTGCTGCACCAGGCTGAAATCAGTGTCGTAGATCGTCCGCCCTTCGGCATCCTGGTCGACCAGATAGATCAGGCTGCCATCGGGCGCACGCACGGCCGCCAACTCGCGCTCGTTGGGGCCTACCAGGCCGCGGTAAGGCTGCCCGTGATACGCCACCGCCCTTGCCAGCGCTTGCGTGCTGTCTTTTACTCGAATAGCCGTAGCACAGAGCGAAGGCCCATGGCTCTCGAAAAAGTTGTGCGCAAAGGAGTAAGGCTCGGCATTGAGGATCAGGTTGATATCGCCCTGACGCAGCAGGCTGACATTCTTCGAACGGTGTTCACCGGCCTTGGTAAACCCGAGGCGCTCCAGCCAATGCGAGAGTTTGGCGCCCAGTGCGTCATCCACCGCGAACTCAAGAAACTCGATGCCGTCGTAGGCACTGGCCGCTGGCGGCTTGAACAGCAGGTTGTCATCCGGCAACGGGCCAGACTGCTCAAGCAACAGCCGCGTCTTCTCTTCCAGGTACAACAGCGAACGCAAGCCATCGGCCGCATTGGCCCGTGGCGGGGCCGCGCGGAAACCATCGTTGAAGATTTCCAGCGACAGCGGGCCGCGATACCCTGTCGAAAGAATCGGTGCAAGAAACCCCGGCAAATCAAATTCACCTTGCCCTGGGAAGCAGCGGAAATGACGGCTCCACTCCAGCACATCCATGGCCAGGATTGGCGCGTCGGCCATCTGCACGAAGAAAATCTTCTCGCCCGGCACCTGCGCAATACCCCGTGGGTCGCCCTTGAGCGACAGGGTATGGAAACTGTCGAGAATCATCCCCAGGCTGGCATGATCGGCCTCCCTGACGATATCCCAGACTTGCTCCCAGGTATTGACGTGGCGGCCCCAGGCCAGCGCCTCATAGCCGATACGCAGGCCACGGGCACCCGCACGTTCGGCCAGCAGCCGCAGGTCATCGACCAGTATCTGCCGCTCGCCCAACGAGTCACTGGCAACGTTACTGCAGACCAGCACCAGGTCGGTGCCCAGTTCCTGCATCAGGTCGAACTTGCGCTCGGCCCTGTCCAGGTTGCGCGCCAGGCGATCGCGGCGGCACCCTTCAAAGTCCCTAAACGGCTGAAACAGCGTGATCGCGAGCCCCAAATCAGCGCATCGCTGACGAATCTCGCGAGGGCTGCCGGCGTAGTAGAGCAGGTCATTTTCGAATATTTCGACGCCATCGAAACCGGCGGCGGCAATCGCTTCAAGTTTTTCCGGCAGGGTACCGCTCAAGGATACGGTGGCAATCGAACGCTGCATTTTCTGGCTCCGATAGGCAGGCATGGCGCAATGAACGAATTATTGGCAACCCACTTTAGCAGCTCAACACAAAAGGTACGAACTGGTTAGTTTTGTGTTCGATTATCGAACAAATTAGCATTCGACGAATTGACCCATTTTCGGGCAGTAGCGCACCATTTCGTCACGGGGCAGTCGTGCTCAAAAAGCCAAAAGCTTCTCGACCACTGCCAATCAATCGACCGCCGCGTACTTCGGCGACCGCCGCGCGTCACCCAATACCCTGGCTTGACCATAAACATAAAAAATACGGGTAACCCACAATGATCCACACACAAAGCTCCCGTTCGGCCCAGCCTCTGGGCAACACCCCGCATGCTGGTATCGGCGACAAGATTCGTGGCGCCATGGCCGTGGGCAAGACCCGCTGGTACATGCTCGCCCTCGTGTTCTTCGCCACCACACTGAACTACATCGACCGCGCCGCCCTCGGTGTCATGCAGCCCATCCTGGCCAAGGAAATGAGCTGGACAGCGATGGACTACGCCAACATCAACTTCTGGTTCCAGGTGGGCTACGCCATCGGTTTCGTCCTGCAAGGACGGCTGATTGACCGGGTCGGCGTCAAGCGAGTGTTCTTCTGCGCCGTACTCCTCTGGAGTATCGCGACAGGCGCACATGGCCTGGCGACCTCTGCTGTCGGCTTCATGGTCTGCCGGTTCATCCTCGGCCTGACCGAGGCGGCCAACTACCCGGCCTGCGTCAAGACCACACGCCTGTGGTTCCCGGCTGGCGAACGCGCCGTTGCTACCGGCATCTTCAATGCCGGCACCAACGTGGGGGCAATGCTCACGCCGATGCTACTGCCACTGATCCTGAGCGTCTGGGGTTGGCAGGCTGCATTTATCGCGATGGCCATGCTCGGGCTGGTCTGGGTGACATTCTGGGCGCTGAAGTACTTCAACCCGGAAAACCACCCGACAGTCAGCCAAGCCGAACTGGCCTACATCCAGAATGCTACCGAGCCTGAACAAGCCCGCGTGCCGTTCTCTCGTATCCTGCGCATGCGTGGCACCTGGGCCTTTGCCCTGGCCTACTCTCTGACCGCGCCAGTGTTCTGGTTCTATCTGTACTGGCTGCCACCGTTTCTCAATCAGCAGTACAGCCTGGGCATCAACGTGACCCAAATGGGTATCCCGTTGATCGTGATTTACCTGAGTGCCGACTTCGGCAGTGTCGGTGGCGGCATCCTGTCTTCGTTCCTGATTGGTCGCGGCATGGCCCCCATCAAGGCGCGGTTGCTCTCGATGCTGCTGTTCGCCGGCACCATCGTCAGCGTGATCTTCGCCGCGGGCGCCAGCAGCCTGTGGGTCGCGGTACTGGCCATCTCCCTGGCCATCGCCGCACACCAGGCCTGGACGGCCAACATCTGGAGCCTGGTGATGGACTACACACCGAAGCACATGATGAGCACGGTGTTCGGCTTCGGCGGCATGTGTGCAGCCATCGGCGGCATGTTCATGACGCAGTTGGTGGGCTACGTTCTGACCGTCACCCAAAACAACTACACCGTACTGTTCACCATGATCCCCGCCATGTACTTCTGCGCCCTGCTGTGGATGTACTTCATGGCTCCACGCAAGATCCCTACCGTCACTGACTAAGGGCATCTAGGGTTTGCGCTGCAACCACGCAGCGCACAGCCCGCTCAGGCATATCAGTGCAATCCCCACCAGCCCGGCCTTGTCCGGGCTGTGTCCGAACAGAACAAACCCCAATACGCCCGCAAATACCACCTGGCAGTAGCTGAACGGAGCCAGCATGGCCGGTGCTGCATGCCTGAACGCCTGGGTCAGGAACAGGTGCGCAATCATTCCGAACGCGCCAAGCACCACGGCCAGCGCAGCATGCTCCCAGGTTGGCGTGTGCCAGAAGAAAGGCACTAACGCACTCATCACCAACGTGTTCACGACACCGGTAAAGAAGTTACTGGCGCTAGGGCTGTCGACTTCACTGAGCTTGCGCGTCAGCAATTGATAGAAGCAAAAACCCAGCGCCGAACAGAACGGTAACAACACCGCCGGCGTAAACAGATTGCCTCCCGGATGAACGATCACCAACACCCCGACAAAACTGACCAGAACGGCCAGCCATTGCCCTCGGGAAACCTGCTCCCCCAGCAACGGCACAGACAGCGCCGTCACCAGCAAAGGAGCCAGGAAGTTCACCGCAGTCGCTTCGGCCAGCGGGATGAACTGCAGTGCCGTGGTGAACAGCAGGCTGGTCGCCAGCAGACACAGCGCCCGTAGCGCCTGCAGCGCCGGTCGACGCGTGCGCAACAGGCGCAGCCCCGACTGCGGCAGGAAAATGGCCATCATCAACAGGGTATGAACCAGGTAGCGAGCCCACACGACCCATAGAATCGGGTAAAACCCTGAGAGGTACTTCGACAAAGCATCGTGACTGGCGAACAGAAACGTCGCCACCACAACCAAAACAATGCCTTTCAACGGCCGAGTGACATCACCTAATGCAGCGGGACGGGTCATCAACAATGCTCGCAGGTCAACGGAGGCTCAACACCTGAAGGGTCTTTTCCAGCGCCAGCGTTGCACGCTCTAGAGCACTGACGCCCTGCTCAAGCAACTGCCGTGTAGGAATTTCCAGGCTCAGCGGCAGGTCACTGGGCAAGCAGCGCAACAATCCTTGCAGATCGCAATCGCCATCGCCCGGAAAGCGCCGCTCGTTACGCGCCTGACGCAGGATTTCAGCCATATCGTCAGGGCGCGGCCCCGCCACGTCACACAACTGGGCATAGCGCATGCGTGAACGCGGCAGTTGTCGCAGCGCTTCCAGTGACGACCCCGAGCGATCGAAGTGGAAGGCGTCAATCAGCACGCAACCATTATCGCGCCCAGCGTTCTCGACAATGCGCCGCGCCTGGGTAAGGTTCTTCGCATCAGTCCATGGCATGAATTCCAGATGGGGGTGCAAGCCATAGCGAGCGGCAAGGTCACACAGGGCGGCGAAGTTATCGGTCTGGCGCTGCTCATCGGGATCGTTACCGGCCACCAGCAGCTCCGTGGCGCCAAACTCGGCGCCAACGCTCAGCAAGGCTTCAAAATCCCCGACACGGGTATCGGGTTTGAGCCGCAGGATTTCCACATCCAGCACCTTGATACCGGTGTCACGCAGGCGTGCAGCGGTCTGACGACGCAGCTCGGCGTCACGCACCAAGGGAAAATGGTGCTCTTCTGGCGTGGCGGGCTCCAGCCGCAAGCCAACATGGCTGTAACCGGCCCGGGCGGCCACTTCAACCATCTGCACCGGGGACAACTCCAGCACCGTCAAGGCCGCCAGCGACATAACGCGTTGATTCATGATGACTCCTTCAAGGCTTAAAGACAGGCAGGGGCGCAGGCGCGACCAGTGCGCGCGGCCTCGCGGATGGCTTCGATCAGGGCCAGCGTGCGCCCTGCATCAGCCGCACTGACCAGCGGCTGAACCTGGCCACGAGCGACCTGGATAAAGTGCAGCAGTTGCAGGCGCAGGGCCTCATCGGCAGTGAACGGCTCCTGCACCTGCAGCAGTGGTTGATGCCACCCCTCCCCGGCTTCGGCGTAGTGCCAGCGCTTGAGCTGAGGAATGCTCAGGGCACCCGCGGTACCTGCCAACAGGTAGCAGGGCTGATCGGCCTGACGCGGGTAGACCGGGTTCTCGCCACTGTCGAGCTCCCAGCTCCAGGGCGCGGCCACGGCATCAGAGCCGGTCAGGCTGCCCAGCGCGCCGTTATCGAACTGGAGCAACACCGCCGCGCAGTCCTCATTGCCAAAGCCGCGTACCGCGTTGCTGGTGATCGCCAGCACCTGGCGAACCTCGCCACACAAGTAACGCAGCAGGTCGAGGTCGTGGATCAAGTTGGTCAGCAACATCCCCGCGCCAGCCTCGCGCCGCCACGGGATATCGAAGTAGCTGTCTGGCTTGCGCAACTGCCAGAGTGCAGTGACGGTGGTCAAACGCCCTAAAACGCCACTCGATATCACTTCATGGGCGCGAGCAATCAAGGGATTGTGTCGACGGTGGTGCCCAACCAGAACCGGCACCCCGGTAGCCTTCGAGGCCGCGACCAGTTCGCGCACTTCCCCTACCTGCACACCCACCGGTTTCTCCAGTAACACAGGCACCCCTGCCGCCAGGCAGTCGAGTGCCGTACTCACATGCAGCGCGTTCGGGTTGGCGACGATGACGGCCTCAGGCCGGGCGAGAGCGAGCATCTGCCGGTAATCGGCGTAGTACGCCACACCGCACTCGGCAGCAAACTCAGCCGCACTTTCATTCGGGTCGGCCACCGCGCACAGCTGTGCCTGGTCGAGTGTTCGTAAATGCTGATAGTGCTGGCGGCCCATGACCCCTGCCCCGATCAAGGCAATTCGCAATGGCTGATTCAAGCCCGAGCTCCTCGTGGTGAGTTGTTGTTATTCGCATTTTATTTAGAACTAAGTTCCACTTTTCTTGCAAGCAAAAAAAATGGCAGCCCTGAGGGCTGCCATTCGCTATGGCGCGGCAGAAACGCTAGAGGAACAACTCCGAAGCAGGGCAGGCTGCCGACAACTCTGCCGTCGCAGCCAGCAATGCCGGGGCCAGTTCATGCATACGCGCCTCACTCATACGGGCACTGGGCCCGGCGACGCTGAGCACCCCGACCACATGCCCGTCCAGCGGGTGACGCACCACTGCCGCCAGTGCCGAGGTGCCTACCGCAGAGCTCTCAACGACCCAGGCATAACCATGCTCACGGGCAATGCGCAGACGCTCGAGCAAATCGGCATTGGAAGCCGGGGCATTGGGGCCAAAGTCCTCCCGCTGGGCAATCCCTTGGCGCTCCACCAGCAGCAAGGCCTGCGCATCACTCAGGCTGGCCAGCCAGGCATGCCCGGAAGCGGTGTAAAACAATGGCGCATCCCGGCCCATATCGGGGTCATAACGCAACCCCGAGCGAGCCCCCTGAGCTTTGGCGATCCAGGTTTGGCGCTCGCCGTCGATCACTCCAAGACGCACCAGCTCACCCGTTTGCTGGGCCAATTGATCAAGGACGGGTTGAACCACATCGGCGCCAGCGCTGGAGAGGTAACGAAAGCCCAAAGCGACCAGCTTGGTACTCAGCAGATAACGACTGTTTTCCGGGTTTTGCCGCACATACCCGAGGCGTATCAGCTCGGCCAACATGCGATGGGTAGCACTCTTGGGGATGTCCAGTTGCTCAGCCAGCGTTTGCATTGGCAGGCCGCGCGGGGCGCTGGTGAGGCTTTCGAGAAGGCTTAACGCACGTTCAATCTGACTACCGGCCATGGTCACGGTCCCTAAAAATTTTGCCGATTCTAAAGAGCGTCGGCGAAAGCGCAAACCACTGTTCGATCTTCGCCCATTTTGCCCGCTTTGCACTTGGCGATATCGGACAGCAACCATAGAATATGGAATTGAGTTCCAAAAACAAAACTATTCGACCCTGAACGCGAGATCTCAAATGCCTGCCGACACCTCTTTGCACACCACGGTGGACTGCGATGTCCTGGTCATCGGTTCCGGTGCTGCCGGTTTATCCACCGCCGTGACAGCCGCCTGGCACGGTAAAAAGGTCATCGTGGTCGAGAAAGACCCGGTGTTCGGCGGTGCCACCGCCTGGTCCGGAGGTTGGATGTGGGTGCCCTGCAATCCACTGGCACAACGCGCCGGTATCATTGAAGACCGTTCACTGCCCCGTACCTACCTTGAGCACGAACTGGGCGAGCGCTTCGATCCCGTAATGATCGATGCGTTTCTGGAGGCCGCGCCTCACATGGTCTCGTTCTTCGAACGCCATACTGCCCTGCAGTTTTCCGATGGCAACGCTATCGCCGATATTCATGGCGACACACCCGGTGCCGGAACGGGCGGACGTTCGGTTATCGCCGCCCCCTACAATGCTCGCGAAGTCGGCAAGTTGCTCAAACGCCTGCGCAAGACCATGCGCGAAACCTCGTTCATGGGCATGCCGATCATGGCCGGCAAAGACCTCGCGGCCTTCCTGACCCTGACCCGTTCCTGGCGCTCGCTGCTCCACGTGACCAAGCGCTTCAGCCGGCACCTGCTCGACCTGGCGCTCAACGGTCGGGCCATGCACCTGGTCAATGGTGTTGCACTGGTGGCCAGGCTGGCCAAGTCTGCCGAAGACCTCGGCGTACTGCTCTGGGAGTCGGCCCCGGCCAGCGAACTGATTCACGAAAACAACCGGGTGGCTGGCGCCGTCGTGCAAACACGCAACGGCCCCGTTAAGATCCGCGCGCGTCATGCGGTAGTGCTGGCGGCAGGCGGCTTCCCCAACGATATCGAACGGCGCAAGGCGTTGTTCCCGCGTACGCCCACCGGCAACGAACACCTGGCCTTGCCGCCACTGAGCGCCAACGGCGACGGCCTGCGCCTGGGCGAAAGCGTCGGCGGCCGGATGGCTGACGACCTGCTCAGCCCGGTCGCCTGGGCACCAGTCTCCAGGGTGCCATACAAGGACGGCACGTTCGGTCACTTCCCGCACATCATCGAACGTGGCAAGCCAGGCATTATCGGTGTACTGGCGAACGGCAAGCGCTTCGTCAACGAAGCCGGCGGTTACTATGACTATGTCAGTGCCATGGTCGCTGCGGCGCCGGGTGAAGAGGTGGCCTCCTGGCTGATCTGCAGCCATGCCTTCCAGCGCCGTTATGGCCTGGGGATTTCCCGCCCGTTCCCACTGCCGGTCGAACCCTTCGTACGCTCCGGCTACCTGAAGAAAGGCGACACCCTTGAAGCGCTGGCCCAGGCTTGCGGTATCGACCCCCAGGGTTTGAGTACGACCGTCGAGCAATACAACCGCCATGCGCGCAACGGCGAAGACCCGTTGTTCGGCCGTGGCTCTACACCCTACAACCGTAAACAAGGGGATGCGTTGCATGGCCCCAATCCTTGCGTCGCGCCGATCGAGAAAGGCCCCTTCTATGCAGTTAAAGTCGAACCGGGCTGCTTCGGCACCTTCGCTGGCCTCAAGACCAACGAGCACGCCCAGGTGCTTGATGAGCAACGCCAGCCCATTGCCGGGTTGTATGCGGTAGGTACCGACATGGCCAGCATCATGGGCGGCCACTACCCGGCAGGCGGCATCAACCTGGGACCGGCCGCGACCTTTGGTTACATCGCTGGACGCCACATTGCCGGCGCAACAGCCTACGAGTAACTCCACTACAAACAGCAGCCCATAAAAAAAGCCCGCCAATTGGCGGGCTTCTTTATGGCGCTACAGGCTTAGAAGTCGAAGAACACCGTTTCGCCTTCACCCTGAATACGAATGTCGAAGCGGTAGGCCAGTTTACCGTCCACTTCACAACGCTTGGCAACCAGGGTCTCGCGACGCTGCGGCTGCTCGATCAGGTTGAGTACCGGGCACTTGGCATTGGCCTCGGCTTCATCATCGAAGTACAAGCGGGTCTGCAGGTGGATATTGATACCACGGGCAAACAGGCTCACGTTGATGTGCGGTGCCATTGGCACACCGGCGGCATTCAGCGCGACACCCGGCTTGATGGTGTGCAGGTTCCACTCGCCCGCATCAAAGGTCGTGGCTGTGCGACCGAAGCTGTTGAATGGCTTTTCCAGGTTGAAATCTGGCTGATAGTGACCCTCATGGTCAGCCTGCCAGAACTCCAGGAACGAGTCGCGCACCAGATGGCCGTTGCCATCGTATACATGGCCAAACACCAGGATCTGTTGGCCCGGGGCATCGGCACGCGCCATACGGTTCCAGATTTCCTGAGGGCGAGTCGGGTTACCGGCGGCTTCCAGTGCCAGGCCGATATGAACGTATGGACCGGCGGTCTGCGAAGGGGTTTCCGGCAGCAGTTGAGTAGGCATGGCGGGGCTCCTTAGCAGTTTTCAAAGTGCGTCTTGCGCTGGCCGCGCAGCACGATGTCGAAACGATAGGCCAGGCAATCCATCGGGTTCGCGTTGGTCATGTCCAGGCGTGCGATCAGGCTCTGTACCGCTTCAGGATTGGCGATCGACTTGACGATCGGGCACATCGGAATCAGCGGATCACCTTCAAAGTACAACTGGGTAATCAACCGGGTAGCGATCGACGGGCCGCTGATAGAGAAGTGGATATGCGCCGGACGCCAGTCGTTCGGCCCGTTACGCCATGGGTAAGGACCGGGCTTGATCGTGCGGAAACTGTAGTAGCCATCACGGTCGGTCAAGGCTCGACCAACACCGCCGAAGTTAGGGTCCAGAGGCGCCAGGTAACGGTCGTTCTTGTGCCGGTAACGGCCACCGGCGTTGGCCTGCCACATCTCCACCAGGGTATGCGGGATCGGCTTGCCGTACTGGTCACACACTCGACCGGAAACGATGATGCGCTCACCAACCGGCAGGCCGCCGTTGTTGAAGTTCAGCAACAGGTCATGGTCATGCTGACCAAACTGCAGGTGAGAGAAATCTGGACCGGTGCTTTCGCTGATCGACTGAGGAATGCTCACCAGTGCCTGACGCGGCGACCGGGCAACAGAGGTCTTGTAGTCGGGGGTCAGGGCTTTCGGGTGCCAATTGCGATCACGGATAGCGAAGCGACTGTCGTCTGTGGCGGACATGCCGTTCTCCTTGTTATTGGATGTGGAAAAGCCCGGGAGGAGCAGGCGAGCACCCAGTGTCGGCCAAGACGGCTTCGACGGGAACTGAAAAGAACCATGGGAAACATAACCAATGGGTTATGTATAGCGCAGCGCGCTCACGTCGCCTAACCCAAGAGTTTTCATAGGCTATGGCGAAAAGGGATACGCACGGCTCCACCGGCCAAGCGCTGGCAGGCTTGATTCAGGAGACGTTGAAGAAGCCCTGAACGGCGCAGAAACATGCGCTAAACACTTTGTTGATCAATTTCGTAGGAATTGCTGAAAAAGCGTTTCAGCTACTCGAACTGCCGCCGATAAAGCCAGCGTATGGATCGCCTGGCACCAAGAAAAACAACCTTCCAGCGATCGGGATCAAGACCGTAAAACGTTCCTGGAGGGATGGTATGAACAGCTGGTTTGCCAATATCAGCGTCAATGTGAAACTCGGCCTGGGCTTCGGTCTGGTGCTGTTACTGACCGGCCTTCTGGCGCTGACAGGCTGGACCAGCCTTGGTGGCCTGATCGACCGTAGCAACTGGATGAGCGACATCACTCAGCTCAACAGCGACCTGACGAACATGCGCATTGCGCGCCTGCAATACATGTTGACCAACGGCGATGACACCAGCGCCGCCAATGTTCAAGCCAAACTCGACACGTTCAGCGCGCAACAGCAGAAACTGCTGAACAGCTTCAAGAGCCCCGAGAACATCAAACTGCTGCAGCAGCAGGCCAAGACCATCAGCGCGTATCAGGTATCACTGAACAAGATGCGCAACGGCTATAGAACCACCCTGGCCGCCCGCGATGCGATGGGTGTAGCCGCCGCCAGCGCCATCGAGTTGATCGAGTCGATCAACCGCGATGTCCTGGCCTTGCCAGAGAGCGACCCTCGTCGTCTTGAGCAGTTCCAGGCCATTACGCGGGTCAAGGAACAACTGATGATGGTGCGCCTGGAAGTGCGCAGCTACATTGCCGACCTCAGTACTTCGACCGAGCAGGCAGCGCTGCGACAACTGGATGCAGCCCTGACTGAAGTCCGCCAACTGAACGATCACCTGCCACGCGAAACCACCCGCGCCAAGCAGTTCGAAAGCGCCATCCTCGCCTACCGTGACGCCGTACTCACCTTCAAGAGCGCCATTACCGAGATCGCCGTAGCTCGCCAGGAAATGACCGTACAAGGCGCCGATATCGTCAAATACAGCGATCAGCTCTATAAGATCCAACTGGATCGTCGTGATGACGAAAGCGCCCAGGCGCGTGCACTGCAACTCATCAGTACCCTGCTGGCACTGCTGTTCGGCGTACTGGCCGCGGTTATCATTACCCGCCAGATTACCCGCCCGCTGCAAGACACCCTCAAGGTGGTCGAGAAAATCGCTGCAGGCGACCTGACCCATGAGCTACGCGTGACCCGCCGAGACGAGTTGGGCGTTTTACAGCAAGGCATACAGCGCATGGGCAGCACCCTGCGTGACTTGATCACAGGCATCCGTGACGGCGTCACCCAGATCGCCAGCGCAGCGGAAGAACTCTCGGCGGTCACCGAGGAAACCAATGCCGGAGTCAACAGCCAGAAGGTCGAAACCGATCAGGTGGCAACCGCCATGCATGAAATGGCGACGACAGTGCAGGAGGTGGCGCGCAACGCCGAGTTGGCCTCAGAAGCGGCAACCGATGCTGACGGTCAGGCCCGTGCGGGTGATGAGGTCGTCGCCCAGGCCATTGCCCAAATCGAACGTCTGGCCGAAGAAGTGAAGCGCTCGACCGACGCCATGGGGCACCTGCAACAGGAAAGCCAGAAGATCGGCAGCGTCATGGACGTAATCAAGTCGGTCGCCGAGCAGACCAACCTGCTCGCCCTGAATGCCGCCATCGAAGCGGCCCGCGCAGGCGAAGCCGGTCGTGGTTTTGCCGTGGTCGCTGACGAGGTTCGCGGCCTGGCCCAGCGCACGCAGAAATCCACCGAAGAGATCGAAGAACTGGTAGCAGGCCTGCAAAGCGGTACCCAACAGGTCTCCAATGTCATGCTGAACAGCCGTAACCTGACCGACAGCAGCGTTGAACTGACGCGTAAAGCCGGTGCATCACTGGAGAACATCACCCGCGTGGTGTCGAACATCCAGTCGATGAATCAGCAGATCGCCGCAGCCGCCGAGCAGCAGAGCGCCGTAGCCGAGGAAATAAGCCGCAGCATCCTCAATGTACGCGATGTCTCGGAGCAGACTTCCGCAGCCAGTGAAGAAACCGCGGCGTCCAGCGTCGAGTTGGCGCGGCTGGGTAACCAGTTGCAGATGATGGTCAGCCACTTCCGCGTCTGACCTGAAAAACACCGCTGGCACTGCCGACACCAGCAGGCGTCGACAGTGCCAGCGATAAGGCCGGTTACTTCACCACGTGGCCCACACCCCGACCACGTGGATCGGAAGCGGTTTCCAGCGCCGTGCCATTGACCCGGATCGCCTGGATATCCCCCATCTCCCAGCCCTGATCTTCCAGGGTGTACCCCATCTTCTTCAGATCATCGGCCACCTTGCCATTCAACGGCGCATAAGCGTCGTAATAGATAGTGTCCTTAGGCAGCAACTGATGATGCACACGCTGCGCAGCAACGGCCTTCTCCAGCGGCAGGTTGTAGTCATAGAGGTTGTTCAGCACCTGGAAGATCGAGGTGAAAATCCGCGAACCACCCGGCGTGCCCAGAACCAGGGTGACCTGGCCGTCGCGGGTTACCAGCGTTGGGCTCATTGACGAAAGCATGCGCTTACCTGGCTCGATGGCGTTGGCGTCGCCGCCGACCACACCGAAGGCGTTGGCTACGCCAGGCTTGGAACTGAAGTCATCCATCTCGTCATTGAGCAGGAAGCCCGCGCCCTTGACGACCACGCCACTGCCATAGTCCCAGTTCAAGGTGTAGGTGTTGCTGACGGCGTTACCCTGCTTGTCGACGATGGAGAAGTGCGTGGTCTGATGCGGTTCCAGGCCCGGGCGGACTTTCTCCGTCTCAGAGATGGCCGTCGGATTGACCTCCTTGGCACGCTTGAGCAGGTAGTCATTGGCAATCAATTGCTCAACTGGCACCTTGCTGAACGCAGGGTCGCCGAGGTAGTCGGCACGGTCGGCAAATACCCGCTTCTCGATTTCGGCCAACAGGTGGATATAACGAGCCGAGTTCAACTCAACGCCCTTGAAGTCGGCAGCGCGGTTTTCCTTGATGCCCAGCAGTTGCGCCAGCGCGATACCACCAGAGCTTGGCAACGGCGCGGTGTAGACCGTGTTGCCGCGCCAGTCGATGCGCATCGGCTCACGCCAGACAGCCTTGTAATCCTTCAGGTCATCTTTGCTGATCAAGCCCTTGTCGGCCTGCATCTGAGCCACCAGCAGGTCGGCGGTCTTGCCCTGATAGAACTCACTGACGCCATTGCTGGCAATACGCTCCAGGGTTTGCGCCAACTCGGGTTGCTTGAAGGTTTCGCCGACCTTCATGTTGCCGAAATAGTCATTGAAGTTGGTGCTGTCCTTGAACAGACCCAGGGCGTCCTCACGGTACTGGTACTGTTTGGAGGCCACTTTAAAGCCATTCCTGGCGTAACCGACTGCTGGGGTCAGCAGCTCGGCCCAAGGCAGCTTGCCGAATTTCTGATGCGCCTCCCATAACCCCATCACCGTACCCGGGACACCAGCGGCACGTGCACCGACCAGGCTGAGGTTCTCGATGACCTCGCCTTTATCGTCCAGGTACATGGTGCGGCTCGCCGCTTTCGGAGCGACCTCGCGGTAGTCGAGGAAATAGGGCTTGCCGTCCATGTACAGGGTCATGAAACCACCGCCGCCGATATTGCCAGCCTCGGGGTAAGTCACAGCCAGCGTGAATGCAGTCGCCACGGCAGCATCCACCGCGTTACCGCCTTTTTTCAGGACTTCGGCGGCTACCTGTGCACCATATTGATCGGGCGCGGCGACCGCGCCACCGTCCAGGGTCACGGCGTAGGCCGAAGAACTGGCGATAATCGCGGCACTGAGGGTCAGGAGTCGGAACATCACAACGCGCATGAAAGCTTCCTTAGTGTTGTTTTCGTTGAACACCCATTAAGGCTGATGTCGAACGACATATCAAACACCGAAGCGAAAACAGCCGCGTTTAGACAGCCTCTGTCGCCGCCAGAAATCTCAGCAGGCGTAGACCGCCAGTTTCTGCTGAATGAAATCGAGAAAGCACTGAATGCGCAGGGCCAGTTGCGTATTGCGGTAGTACACCGCATGGATCGGCTGGCGATAGCCGCTGTTGGCATCGGCAAGAATCACCTGCAGGCGTCCGGCACGCACGTCCTCGTGGCTCATGAAGTGCGACAGGCACGCGATGCCTGCCCCGGCCAAGGCCAATTGGCGCAAGGTTTCGCCGCTGGATGCCGACAGGCTCGGACGAATGGGTAGACGATCGCCTTCAGCATGGCGCAAAGGCCAGTGGTTGAGCGTCTCGGTCTGGCTGAAGCCCAACAGCGAGTGCCCGGCCAGGTCTTCAACCTGCCGTGGCGTGCCATGCCGCGCCAGGTACTCGGGGCTGGCCAGGATCTGCAGCGGGCTGCAGCCCAGCGAACGGGCATGCAGGCTGGAGTCGGACAGTTCGCCAATGCGGATCGCCACATCGGTACCCTGCTCCAGCAAGTCAATGATCAGGTCGTCCGTGTTCAACTCCAGTTGGATGTCCGGATAGCGCTCACGGAACTCCTCCACCCAAGGGACGATGGCGTGCAGCATGAACGGCGCCGCCGCGTTGATCCGCAACCGCCCGGACGGCGTCTGACGGTGCAACGACAAACGCTCTTCAAGCTCATCCATCTGCGCAAGAATCGCCTTGGCTCGCTCGAAGAAAAACCGGCCCTCCTCGGTCAGGTCCATGCGCCGGGTGGTGCGATTGATCAGCGTGGTGCACAGCTTGGCTTCAAGGCGTGACAAGGTTCGACTGACCGCCGATGGGGTCTGCCCGACCTGCTCGGCCGCAGCGGAAATCGAGCCGCACTCGATCACCGAGACGAACACCTGTAACTCATCGGACCTGGCTTTCACGCGAACACCTTGTGCAGCAACCAAACGCTGATTGATAGCGGCTTGCACAGGCTTGTGCAAGCACCCATCAAGCCGGGATCTGGAATACCCGGGCCAGATGCTGCTCATACGCAGTGACGGCAGCAGCGACGTTCGGGCGCTTCATCACATCCACCGCCAGATAAGTCGGCAGCCCCGTCATGCCGAGGAACTGATTAGCCTTGTGAAACGGGAAGTACACGGCGTCCACACCCTTGCCTTCAAAGAAATCGTCAGGGTCATCGAACGCCTGCTGCGGCGCATTCCAGGTGGCCGAAATCATGTAGTGCTTGCCGTGAACAAGGCCGCCACTGCCGTACTTCTGCGACGCGTCGGAACGGGTTCGACCGTCGCTGGCATAGAGGCTGCCGTGACCGGCGGTGAAGACCTCATCAAGGTACTGCTTGACGGTCCAGGGCGCGCCCATCCACCAGCCGGGCATTTGATAGATGATCACGTCCGCCCAAAGAAACTTCTGCACCTCTTCAGCATTGTCATAACCACCGTCGATGTAGGTGGATTTGACGTCAAAGCCGGCACGATCCAGAAACGCCAGCGCTGCCTCATGCAGGGTTTCATTCAAGCGGCCATCGGAGTGGGCGAATTTCTTGCCGCCATTGAGCAACAGGACTTTTTTCATCGGGGCCTCATCGGGTGCCCGGTCGACGCCATTGGGATGGCGAACCGGATGGAATTGAATGCCGGGCAGGTTAACGACGAACAAAGCCCGGAAAAACCACCTCGACGGCAAAACGCTTTTGACTGGAGCGCACGAATTGAACGCGAATTATTGCAGTCACGTATCTATTGCAGGGCTCATGACTTGTGCGCTTCTGGACAGCTTGATGTCGAGTCCAGACAACCGGGGGGCTGAGCCGCCCGCTAGGCTGCGGGTTCACTTCCTCAGCCTGCCTGGAGCCCTCATGTCGAAATCGATCGTCGTTCTGCGCGACACCCACCCGTTACCGGTACTCGATGCCTGCAAATGGGAGAAACTCGCCGGAGACCCGCACACCGTCAACCTCAACGCCTATACCAGCGAGGATGGCAGCAAGATCATGGGTACCTGGATCTGCACGCCTGGCAAATGGCGGGTCAATTACGAGAAGTGGGAATACTGCCACTTTCAGGAAGGCTACTGCGTGATCACGCCTGATGGCCAAGAGCCGATCCACCTGCGGGCGGGAGACATCTTCATCGTCGAACCGGGAATGCGCGGCACCTGGGAAGTGGTGGAGACCGTACGCAAGTACTTCGTCTTTGCGTAAGCAAAGCCGACAGGCCAGCTCCTGCATAGGAGCCGGCCTGCCCGTGATCAACGCAGCTTGCTATTCAGGCTTGCGGTAACCTTCGACGATCGCGGAGAAGTCCTTGCCGCCATCACCGCGCAAACTCATCGCTTGATACAACTGCTGCGCCACCGCGCCGAGAATCACCGGCTGGTGAGCCTGGCGTGCCGCCTCAGTCGCCAACCCCAGGTCCTTGAGCATCAGCTCGGCGCCAAAACCGCCGGTATAGCCGCGCGAAGCCGGTGCCGTCTCGATGATGCCCGGCCACGGATTATAGGTATCCGAGCTCCAGCAACGCCCAGTGGAGCTATTGATAATCCCCGCCAGAACCTTGGTGTCGATACCCAGGGCATTGCCCAGCGCCATGGCTTCGGACACCCCCACCATCGAGATACCCAGCAGCAGGTTGTTACAGATCTTGGCGATCTGCCCGGTGCCAACGTCGCCACAATGAACGATGTTGCGGCCCATCTGCGCCAGTACCGGCTGCAAGGTGGCAAACAGTTCAGCGCTCGCGCCCACCATGAAGGTCAACGTGCCCGCCTGGGCGCCGCCCGTGCCACCGGAAACCGGCGCATCGGCCAGCGCGACACCCTGCTTGGCGGCGGCGGCCGCAACATCACGGGCCGTCTGCGGGTCGATGGTGCTGCAATCCACTACTGGGGTACCGGCACGCACTCCCGCCAGCACGCCATCTTCACTCAGGTACACGCTGCGCACATGGGCTGCGGCTGGCAGCATGGTAATCACCAGCTCGCTGCCTTCTGCTGCTTCCCGTGGCGAAGCACTGACCTGGCTACCCAACTCGGCAAGCTCGGCCAGGATGGTCTTGTTCAGGTCAAACACATTCAGTTGATGCCCGGCCTTGATCAGGTTGCGCGCCATCGGCGCGCCCATGTTGCCCAAGCCGATAAATGCAATACGCATGACGATCTCCTTAGCGCAGGCTGATGGTGGTGTTCACACCGTCGTTGACGCTGTCGTCATCGAACCAACGGGCAGTGACGGTCTTGGTCTGAGTGTAGAACTGCACCACTTGCTTGCCGTAAGGGCCCAGGTCACCGAGCTTGGAACCGCGCGAACCGGTGAAGCTGAAGAACGGAACCGGGACCGGGATTGGGATGTTGATACCAACCTGACCAACATCGATTTCACTCTGGAACTTGCGTGCCGCTGCGCCACTTTGGGTAAACAGGCCAGTGCCGTTGCCAAAGGGGTTGCGGTTGACCAGGGCGATGGCCTCATCAAGGGTGTCGACCTCCAGCACCACCAGCACAGGGCCAAAGATTTCCTGGGTGTAGATCTGCATGTCGGTGGTCACGCCGGAGAACAGGGTCGGGCCAATGAAGTTGCCTTCCTCGTAGCCAGGAACCTTGACGTCGCGGCCGTCCAGTTCCAGCTTCGCGCCCTCGCGGATACCGCTCTCGATCAAGCCCAGTACGCGCTCCTTGGCACGCTTGGAAATCAGCGGGCCGACATCAGTGCCCGGCTCACTGCCGGCATTGACCTTGAGCTTGGACGCCAGCTCTTTGAGTTCGGGTAGCCATTCACGCGCCTTGCCCACCAGCACCGCAACCGAGGTGGCCATGCAGCGCTGACCGGCCGCACCAAAACCGGCACCCACCAGTGCATTGAGGGTTTGCGTACGGTTGGCATCCGGCAGCACGACGGCATGGTTCTTCGCGCCCATCATCGACTGCACGCGTTTGCCGTGTTGACCCGCCAGGTTGTAGACGTGGGTACCGACCTCGGTCGAACCGACGAACGAAATGGCCTTGATGTCCTGATGAGTACACAGGGCATCAACCACCTGCTTGCCGCCATGCACAACGTTCAGTACACCGGCCGGCACACCGGCTTCGATGGCCAGCTCCACCAGCATCATGGTCGACAGCGGGTCCTGCTCGGACGGCTTGAGAACAAAGGTATTACCGCACACGATGGCCATCGGGAACATCCACAGCGGGATCATCGCCGGGAAGTTGAACGGGGTAATGCCGGCACAGACACCGATCGGCTGGCGCAAGGTGTAGGTATCAACACCACCGGCAACGTTTTCGGCAAACTCGCCCATCTGCAGGGTGCCGATGGAGCATGCGTGTTCGACCACTTCCAGGCCGCGGAAGATATCGCCTTCAGCATCAGCAATAGTCTTGCCCTGCTCAGCACTGAGGGTCAGCGCGATGCGCTTGGAATGCTCGCGAATCAGTGCCTGCAGCTTGAGCATGATGCGCATCCGCGCACCAATCGGCGTGTCACGCCAGGTCTTGAACGCACGTTGAGCCGCCGCAATGGCCGCATCGACTTCATCGGCAGTAGCAAAGGGTACCCGCGCCAGCACCTGCTGGGTGGCAGGGTTTACCACGTCACGCCATTCTGTGGTTTTCGACTCGACCCACTGGCCGTCGATCAGCAGGCGAACCTGGTCGACCTTGGTCTGGTTGGGCGTAAGGGATGCGTTCATGGGGCTTCTCCTGAATTTGTTGTTAGGGAGAGATCGCCTTCGGCGCGTCAAGCGCGACGGGCACTTGGTCAAGGGGCTGATTTGGAGTATAGATGTGCAAACTTCTAATAAGAACGCACATAAAATCCGGTCCAACATGCAAAAAAACATCACCTCCCTCGGTTCATTGAACTGGGATGACCTGAAGTTCTTCCTCGAAGTGGCGCGTACCCGCAAAGCCAGCAGCGCAGCCAAGCGGCTGGGCGTGGACTACACCACCGTGTCGCGGCGAATCGCCTCATTGGAGGTGGCGCTGGGCACATTACTGTTCGAGAAATCACGTACCAGTGGTTTCGTGCTCACGGCAGAAGGCCAGCGCCTGCTCAGCTATGCCGAGTCCATTGAAAGTACCCTGCACATGGCCTGCGAGCAGGTCTCAGGCTCCGGCGTTGCCCTCTCCGGGCATGTGCGCATGGGCTGCACCGAAGGCTTCGGTAGCTTTTTCGTGACCCCGCAGTTGAGCCACTTCCTCGACCACTACCCGGCCATTTCAGTGGACATCCTGCCGCTGCCGCACTTCATCAGCCTGTCCAAACGCGAGGCCGATATTGTCATTGCCCTGGAACGCCCGGAACACGGACCGTATGTGTGCTGCAAGCTGTGCGACTACCGACTGCGCCTGTATGCCACCCAGGAATACCTGGACAACCATGCGCCGATTCAACGGGTCAGCGATCTGGCCGATCATTCGTTTATCAGCTACGTCGATGACCTGGCCTTCAGTTCCGAGCTACTGTACCTGGCCAACCTGTTGCCCGCAGCCAGCGCCAACCTGCGCAGTACCAGTGTGATCGCTCAGTATGTGGCCGCTCAACAGGGTCGCGGGCTGGCCATCTTGCCGTGTTTTCTGGCCGCACAGGATCCACGTCTGGTGCCGATCCTGCCGCAGGAAATAGAGATTACACGGCAGTTCTGGATGTACTGCCGCGAAGACCTGCGCAAGCTCAAGCGGATCACCCTGTTGTGGGATTACATCCGCGAAGTGACCGAGCTGAACACCGCGCTGTTGATGGGCGAGTCGCGCTCGACGGTGTTTATTGATTAGTTCGTTGATTAATCGGAAGCGACGACAATAGCGACCCGGCGATTTTCCGTGCGGCCGGCGGCAGTGTCATTGCTGGCAACCGGCTCACGGCTACCCAGCCCGCGGGTCTCAACGTTTTCCGGGCGCATGCCGACGGCTATCAGCACGCTTGCTGCACTGGCCGCACGGCGTAGCGACAACTGCTCGTTATAACGGGCCTTGCCCGACGAGTCGGTATGACCGTCCACGCGTACCCGCTGAATATCGACCGAGAGCAGCGACTTGCCGATACGCTCGACGATTTTCCGGCTCTGCGCATTCAAGCTGTCCAGGTCACTGCCAAAAAGGACTTTGCCAGGCAAACCGAACATCCAGCCTTCATCGGTCAAAACGAACCCCTCCTGCTTCAGGAGCGCAATTTGTTCAGCACTCAGGCCTTTGGGGGGCACGCTCTGGCAACCCACAAGGGTAACCAAAGCAAGCGTCAGAGCGACAAAATGAAAGCGCAGACGGTTGATAGAACGGCTCACGGTTTAACTCCTGTTTTTTGTGCTTGCCGCAGAGTGCTCCGACTCTGCGTTGTGCCGCCCACCTCGACCGAGGTGCTTGGCGTGATACATGGCGGCATCCGCAGCGCTAAGCAGTTCAGTCGGCGTATCACCATCATCGGGATACACCGCCAGGCCAACACTCAGGGATGAAACCACTACCTGCCCGTCAGGCAGGTGAATCGGGGTGCGCATGCTGGCGATAATCTTGTCGGCAATACGCTCGGCATCTTCGGTTCGCTGAATAGGCGCCAATAGCACTGCAAACTCATCACCGCCCAGGCGCGCGACCAGATCATGCTCACGCAACTGGGCACGTACCCGATTGGCCACGGTGATCAGCACTTCATCGCCAGCAGCGTGACCATAGGTGTCATTGATGGTCTTGAAATGATCACTGTCGATAAACAGCACGGCCACCAACTCCTGGCTATGCGACGCACTACGCAGGGTTCGGCTCAGACGCCCCTCGAAAAACGCCCGGTTCGGCAACCCGGTGAGGCTGTCGTGGCTGGCCTTGTGCGCCAAGGTTGCGTTTTCGCTTTGCAGGTGGTGCTGCCAGGTTTCCAGCTCATCAAGCAACGCATTGAAGTCATTGCCCAACTCGTTGAGTTCGGCAATCTGAGCAGGCGGAACACGCCGGTCAAAGCGACGCTCGCAACGTGCCGCATGTGCCACATTGGCAAGGTTGCGCAACGGTCCGACGATATCGCCGAACAAACGGCGCGACAGGGACAACGCACCGAAGGCACTGAGTACGGTACAGAGCATGATGCCGATCAGGCCACTGAGCAGAAAGCGCATCAGGCTATCACCCTGGCCGACCAGCTCGATTCGACCAACCTGTTGCCCTTGGTGTACCACCGGCAGGTTGATGGGGTCTTCCAGTAACGTGCTCGCCAGGTACCGCTCCAACGGCGCCAGCATGCCCTCGTCGGGGCGTTGCCAGCGCGCCAGCAGATCACCGTTATCGTCAAATACCTTCGCGTCGGCGACCTCTTCAGTCGCAGCAATCAGCGCCAGCGCCTCATTGGCCGCACTGCTGTCATTGAACACGACCGAGGCTTCTACGGTGTAATTGATCGACCGGGCGATCAGGTGCAAGTTGTGGTTGGCGTAGGCTCGCAGCGTCAAGACCCCCATCAGGGTCAAGGAAATTCCCGCAAGCCCGACAGCCAGCAAGGCAACGCTCAAATGCCGTCGTCCAAGTACCACACGGAGGGTCAAACGCCCCAGGCTATTGCGCAGGCGGGTCATGGCTGCACCGCCCGACGCCGCGACAGCTGCAGTACGCTGGGGTGAATACGCACGCCACTGCGGGCGACCGAGTCGAGGTTGACCTCAAATGCCACATGGGTGTCACTGACCCGCAGACAGAACAGGCTACCCACCGTACAGGGATCGTCCGCTTCGCTGATGCTCAGGAGCGGATGGCCAATGATCTCGCTAAATAACTGACTGCGCGCTTCAGCACTGAGCTTGCCGATGTAGACCGCGTCACACTCATCGACAATCCGTGGAGCACCGGTCAGCAGTCGGCGCACCAACAACGGACGGCCAGTGGCCTGGGTAGTCCCTTTGACCAGATCATCGGCATATTCGGTGGGACCGACCAGGCACAGACGCAGTTGAGCCGGTTCAACCGGCCAACGCGCATAACTGAGAATTCCAAGCACCACCTGCGTGACAGCCTTGGCCCGAAGCTCCCCATGGGCCGCATTACTGTCAGCCTGAGCACAGGCCACGCTGGTACACAGGAAAAGAAAACTGCCCAGCAGTCCAAGCATCCAGCTCATCACACGTCCCGGGATCGGGGCGGCCACGTTCATGTGGGAATTCTCTCAAAATGGGGCACGACAATTGGGCAAAGATAGCACAATGCCCATTTTTCCCGCGAGCCATCCCCCCAAGAGGCAATCCGGAGTGTGGCAGCATCGCCGCACTCAGGTCTGATCCAGCATCAGCCCCGAAAGCCGCTTCACTTTGCGCCGTACCGCCTCCTGAAATACACCCTGCCGCGGTTCAATAAGGCTGAACCAGTGCTTGGCGCGCGTAATACCGGTGTAGATCAGTTCCTTGGTCAACACCGGGTTCAAAGCATCCGGCAAAATCAGCGCGGTATGGGCAAACTCCGAGCCCTGGGACTTATGCACCGTCATCGCGTAAACCGTTTCAACATCGCTCAGCCGGCTTGGCAACACGAAGCGCACACCGCCCTTGCCGTCACTGCGTGGGAACGCAACGCGCAGCACCTGCTTGCCGCCGCTACCTCCCTCCGGCAACCGCAGGGCGATACCGATGTCACCGTTCATCAAACCCAGCCCATAGTCGTTACGGGTCATCAACACCGGGCGGCCCTCGTACCAAACCGCGTCACTGTCGATCAGCCCCGCGCGGGACAAGGCCTGGGTAGCACGCAGGTTCAACCCCTCTACCCCCCAAGGCCCTTTTCGTACCGCGCAGAGCAGTTGAAACGTCTCGAACGCCCGCAATACCGCCAAGGCCCAGTTGCCCCAGCGCGGATCATCCAGCGGGGCATTCTCGGGCGGGCGCTCACTGCCCATCACCTGTAGGTAGTACCGATAGCCCTTGGCATCGCTTTCTCCGCGTCCGATACCGTCCAGCAGCAATCGATCGAGTGCTCGATCCTGTTCACTACGCAGGCTCAGCAGGTAAAGATCCGCATGCGTGGCTGTTGCCAACAGCGCCCTCGCCGGCTCAGCTTGTTGAGCGTTGACCAAGCGCGCCAGTTGTCCGATACCGCTACCTTCACCAAAACGTCGGGAGTGACGCAGCATGACCACTTGCTGGGCCAGAGCATGCTGTTCTGCGGAGCCCGGCTGCAGCCCACTATCGGCAAGCTGTTCGCCACTGACCTGCTCCAGCCAGCGCTGAGTCTGCGGGCTATAGCAACCCGCCTCGGCATCACGACACAGGTCACCCAGTACCGCACCAGCCTCGACCGACGCCAATTGGTCTTTGTCGCCCAACAGGATCAGCCGGGCATGATGCGGCAAGGCTGCCAACAAGTTGGCCATCATCTCCAAGTCGATCATTGAGGCTTCATCGACCACCAGCACGTCCAACGGCAGCGGGTTGCCCGAGTGGTGACGGAAGTGCCGCGAACCAGGTCGACTGCCCAAAAGACGGTGAACCGTCGAGACCTCGGTGGGAATATGTTCACGCACGGTTTCACTGACAGCCAATTGCTGCACTTGCTGACCAATGGACTCAGTCAGGCGCGCAGCTGCCTTGCCCGTCGGTGCGGCGAGGCGAATACGCAACGGACGCCCCATATCCACTGCGGGAGCCTGAAGTAACGCCAGCAACCGCACGACTGTCGTGGTCTTACCCGTGCCAGGGCCACCGGTGATGATGCTGAACCCCGCACGGGTCGCCAGTGCACACGCAAGCTTTTGCCAATCGACCTGCCCTGCCGGAGCACCGCTCTCGAACAGTTGGTCAAGCCGTGCACGCAAGTCGACCGCGACAACCTCCTGCTGCGCCAGACGCTGACGCAGGGCACTGTCGACCTGGCGCTCATAGCCCCAATACCGTCGCAAGTACAAGCGTTGGCCGCAGAGCACCAGCGGTCTGTCTGTCTGCGCGTCATTCCCGGCATGGGCCACCAGCGCACTGCTCGACAGGATTGCACACCAGGTCGCCTGATCCAGGTGCTCAAGCAATTGTGACGGCAGTAACACCGGCCCCGCCAGAAGGTCACCCTCAGGCGGCAGAGACAACGCGAAATCCGGCTCGGCGAGGGTCTCACCCACATCCAGGCAGACATGCCCATGCCCTAACTGATGGCTGGCAAGTGCGGCGGCCAGCAACACCCGAGGGTCGGCACGCCCGTCGAGCTCGCCAAGAAACGCAACAAAGGCCCGGTCCAGAGCACGTAACCAACCGCGCTCAACCCATCGGTCAAGCAGGATCAGCAGATCGTTGATCTCGCTCAAGGGGCGCAGGGCCGACAACTGTTGCGCGTCCAGCGGCATTGGCAAAAGGTCGGTAAAGGTACGGCTCATGGCTGCTCTCCAAACAGGTCCTGTTGTTGCGGCTGCCAATCGCCACGAAACAGTGCATCCAGTTGCTCAATCAATTCCCGTGGTGGTTTGACGAAGTACACGCCTCTGGACGACGAACGCGCTCCACGCAGGAACATGAACACGGCACCGCCAACATGCTGGTCATAGTCGTAATCGGGCAGGCGAACACGCAACTGCCGGTGCAGGGCCAACAGATAGAGGACGTACTGCAAGTCGTACCGATGCTCAAGA
Source organism: Pseudomonas sp. AL 58 (assembly GCF_036348395.1). Taxonomy (NCBI): domain Bacteria; kingdom Pseudomonadati; phylum Pseudomonadota; class Gammaproteobacteria; order Pseudomonadales; family Pseudomonadaceae; genus Pseudomonas; species Pseudomonas sp. AL 58. The sequence continues at coordinate 7,074 of NZ_JAZBQR010000001.1, read as the reverse complement.
ATCGCCGTTTCCATGGCCTGCTCGCTGTAGGCGGAATCCTCCGCGCCCAGCCAGTTGGATTTGTAATCGGTCACGTAGTAGCGACCGTCATGTTCGAAGGCCAGGTCAATAAAGCCTTTGAACATGCCATTGAGCAGTGCCGGCTTGGCGGCTGCACGGTTTTCGCCGTTATGGGTGTACTGCGCCACCAGGCGATCAAGGCAGGCGACATCCACCTGATGGCTGGCGAACCAGAACTCCATCTCGATCTGGTACTGGTGTAGCTCGCCCAGGACCACGGGCGGGCTGTTCGGCGCCAACGGCATTGGCGTCTCGATCAGTTGCCCCAACCAGTGGTTCAAGGTGTTAATCCAGCCCGTCCAGCCACGCCGATTGCAGCGTTGTGCAACGGTCTTTTCCAGCAGGTGCGGCTGCTCGCGGACACGGGCAAAGCCTTCGCGCCCTGCCCATTCCAGCAAGCCATGAAGAAAGGTACCCGGATTGGGGCCACGGGGAAAACGGTGGAGATCACTGCCACCGGGCAACGCTTCAGAAAGCACCAGCGGATCGGCACGCTCATCGTCGAGCAGTTGCTGCGCCTGGGAGCTGTCCAACGCCAGAAGGTCTTCACCGATATGCAGCGCACTGTAGGAGGCAATCCACCAGTTCTCGGCAGCACGGCGGCGGGGTAGTCTCTGGGGTGCCAGCTCGGCCGTATTTCGCGTTGCGGTAAAGCACGCCGCCTCTGCCTCGGGCAATACTTCACAGCGAATTGCCGGGGCCCCATCACTGAGCGCCACCAGCCATTGCCCGAGCGCTGCCGAGTTCTCCAAGGGCACACCGCCACCCAGCAAGTAGCCCAGCGCCGATCGGTGCAGCAGTGACTCCTTGCTGGTCCCCCGCTTGAGGTCAGCCACGCCCAGCCAGCACGCATGGCGTGCGCGCGTCAGGGCGACATAAAGCAACCGCAGGTCCTCGGCCAGACGCTCATCATCGGCCAGCGCAATCTGCTCAGCGTTAGGCGTCAGGGTCAGTTGAGCCTGACGCTCACTGTCGTGCCAGGCCAGTGGCAGGCGCTTGCCATCAACCGGTTTGGTACTGCACACGAATGGGAGAAACACCAACGGATACTCAAGCCCCTTGGACTTGTGAATGGTCACGACCTTGACCAGTTGTTCATCACTTTCCAGGCGCAGAATCTGCTCTTCAGCCGCCTGGCCGCCAGAGGCCAGGTGTTCGCTCAGGTGACGAATCAGTGCCTGCTCGCCATCCAGCTCGGTGGCCGCCTGCTGCAACAGCTCTGCAAGGTGCAGGAGGTTGGTCAGTACCCGCTCGCCATCGCTGCGCGCGATCAGCACCTGCGGCAAATTGAAGTCATGCAGCAGGCGGCGCAACATCGGTAGAACGCCCTGAGTACGCCACAGGTGCCGGTACTCACGGAATGTCATCACCCAACGTTCCCAGTCCAACTCATCCTGGTTCAGTTGATCCAACGCGCTCAGAGGCAAGTTCAAGGTAACACTGGCCAGCGCGGCTTTAAGCAAGCGCTCTACATCCGGCTCGGCACAGGCCTTGAGCCAGGACAACAGGTCATGGGCCTCCTGGGCGGAGAACACCGAATCCTTGTCCGACAGGTAAACACTACGCACCCCACGTGCGGCGAGTTCTTCGCGAACCAGCTGCGCCTCTCGGCCGTCGCGAACCAGAATGGCGATATCGGAAGGCTGGCAGCCCCGCAGCTCGCCCTCAGCCTGCACAAAACCACTGCGTCCCTGCTGCCCGCCGCTAAGCAAGGCGACAATGGCAGTGGCACAGCTGGCAGCCATGTGTTTCCGGTAGACCGCAGCCGAAACCGGTTCGTCACTGACAAGCTGCCAGATGTTCAGGGCTGGCACGACCTGGCCGCCGACCTGCAGCGTCTCCTTTCGGCCTTGAGCCTTGACCGCCTGGAACGGCACCGGGTTGTCGTCTTCGCGCCGGAACAGGAAAGCGCCGGCGCCCTGCGTACAGTGCTCCGCACGCTGGAACACATGGTTGACTGCAGTAACCATGGCCTGGCTGGAACGAAAGTTGGTATCGAGTGTATGCAATCGACCCGCGGTGGCCTCACGGGCTCGCAGGTAGGTAAAGATGTCCGCACCACGGAACGCATAGATAGCCTGCTTGGGGTCTCCAATCAGGAAAAGCCCGGTCTCGCGCAGGTTTTCTTCAATGCGGTAAATGCGCTGAAAGATCCGATACTGGACGGGGTCGGTATCCTGGAATTCGTCGATCAGCGCGATGGGGAACTGCTCACGAATCAACCCGGCCAGGCGTTCACCAGCAGGGCCACTCAAGGCACTGTCGAGTCGCAACAGCATGTCGTCGAAGCCCATTTCAGCGCGGCGCCGCTTTTCCTGCTCAAAGCGAGAGCCGACCCAGGCCGCCGCATGCTCCAGCAGGCTGGCATCTGGAGTCGGCAGGGCCTGTAAACGCTCGCGCAGGGTCGACATGGCCTCAAGGGCCGGGTGCCGGGGCGGCTCACCTTTCCAGGCTTCTGCCATACCCTCCGGTGTAAAGCGGGTGAAGCCAGTGCCGAGGTCGAGTTCCTCAGCCTGCTCTTCAGTAGCCCACACCCGCAGCTTTTCACACCAGGGCTCGAAGTAACGCGCCTGCATCTTGCGCCCGTCGACCTGCTTGGCTGCGAGACCTTCATGGCAGAGTTGCAACAACTCGGCAGCCCATTGGGCCCAAGGCGCTTTCAACTCACGCAGGTACTCGGCACGTTGCTGTAGAACGCCGTCGATCAGTGCCTGTGGCTCCTCGGCATCACTGGCCACCCGCTGGCGACCAAACAACGCGCGCACCTTGGGCAACAAGGCATCGGGGCTGCCCCAGTTGGCTCGCACCCACTGCAAAGCATCGCCCTGCATGCCGTAACAGAAGCGGCGCCAGTAATCGCGCATGACCTGGCCCAACAGATCACTGTGGTCGGTCTCCAGAGTTTGGGTAAACAGGCTGCCGCTGTCGAACGCATGCTCACGCAGCATGCGTTGGCACCAGCTGTGAATGGTCGAAACCGCAGCCTCGTCCATCCACTGCGCCGCGACCTCAAGCCGATTGGCACAGGCCGCCCAATGCTGGGGATCAAACTGCTCGCGCAGTTGTTGCAGCAGGCTGTCGGCTTCAAACAGATCCCCGCGGAAAAAGCGAGCGGCCTCTGCCAGACGCGTACGAATACGCTCGCGCAACTCCTTGGTTGCGGCATCTGTGAACGTCACCACGAGAATCTGTGGCGGCAACAACTCACGACCGAAACCCTGCTCGCCACCATGCCCCAACACCAGACGCAGATAGAGAGCAGAAATGGTGAAGGTTTTGCCGGTGCCAGCACTGGCTTCAATCAGTTGGCTACCGTGCAACGGAAAGCTCAGTGCCAAAGGCGGTTGTGGTTCAAGCATCATGAGCGGCCCTCCTCACGGCCAACAGACTGCCAGCCGGCGTCGTACAGTGGACGGTAAAGCGATTCACACCAGCCTTCGAATTCCTCACTGGCCGTGAGGGCGGCGAAATCACTGAACTGTCGAGCCAGCGCAGTATTTTCGCTGCGCTCGCCATCATGGCTGATGCCATCACCGTCATAGGCTTTGGCTGCTGCCGCCAGTGCCTTATCTGGATCACTTTGCTCAAGCCAGGCGAAAGCAGTCTTCGCCGCCACGGGCAGCGGTGACGACATACCGGCCTGTCGAGCCAACAACAGGTGGCCCAGAAACTGCTCGGCAGCGCCCTTTTCCAATGGCTTGAGCAACAAGGTCTGATCGCTGGCCACCACCGCCGTGTGCAAGGGCAGCCCCACGGCACACGCGGCCAGGTGCATAACCCAACTGTGAATCAAGCGGTGCCACTTCAAGGTACGGCCGCTGCCGATGGTGTTAGGTAACGTAGTGATGCTCAACAGGTCATCGCCCTCACGGCGATAGACTTGGCCCAGCCAGCCATCAAGACGCAAGTGACGGTACTCGAAACGAATGGGCAGGGCGCTGTCGACCCGATGCGGCCACTGCTCCAAAAGCTGGCGATGACGCTGCAACAGGTCGGGCAACGGTTCAATGAGTTCGTCACGCAGGCAATCACCGAAACCGGCCATCGGCAGCACGCCACGCCCTTGCAGACGGTTGGCCTGAGCCAGCAGCGCGCGCTCGCTGTCGTGCGTGTCGGCCAGGGCTGCAGCCAACAGGTTCTCACTCAAGCTGTAGCGCTGCAGCGCATCGAGCACAAAGGGCTCCTCATCAGCCAGCGGTGCCTGAGCAGACTCAAAGAACACCTTCAAACGCTGACTGAAAAAATGCCGTACGGGATGCCTTAGGAAATCCTGCAGCAATGGCAAGGTCAGTGGCTCGTCGGCCACGAAAGGCTCCAAGGCAGGCGGCTTAATGGCTTCCCCCGCATCCGTCAGATGCAACGCACGCCACTCATTGGCATAACTGAACAGACCACTGCCCTGATGGAAGTAGCGAGCACTGAAGGGTTGCAGTGGATGCTCGACCGTCAGCGCATGGAGCAGCGAGTCCATGTCCTGCGCTTCGCCACCAGCAAGCGTCCAGCCAGCTGCCAGATGATCACGCAATTGCCCGATCAGTACCGACGCCGGGCGCTCGCTGTTGTCACGAATACTGCGCCCGACCCAACTGACGTAGAGTTGATCGCGTGCCGACAGCAGCGCCTCCAGCAACAAGTAACGGTCATCTTCGCGGCGCGAGCGATCACCCGGGCGGTAGTCACTGCCCATAAGGTCGAAGTCCAGAGGCGGCTGGGCTCGCGGATAGTCGCCGTCGTTCATCCCCAGCAGACAGATCACCTTGAAGGGGATTGCCCGCATCGGCATCAGGGTGCAAAAGTTCACGGAGCCGGCGAGGAAGCGTTGCGACAGGCGCCCCTGATCAAGCCCGGCCAGCCAGGCTTCACGTACCACTGTCAGCGGCAGCAAATCTTCAAGGCCGACCATCTCGCAGGTCTCTAGCCAGTCCTCGCACAGCGACTGCAACTGCACCAGCAGATAGTCGTCATGCTCGTTTTCTGCACGGAAAAACACCTGCAGCAACGCATTCAAACGCGCTCCCCAGTTACCTGCAGAGGCCGGGCTGGACAGTTCGCGATAAGCCACCTCCAGTGCATCAATGAGGGCAACCAGCGGGCCGATCAACGCCGCGTCCAGCCCACCGATCTCATCGTAGGGCTCGATGCCGTCACAGCTTGCTCCGGCACCTACGGCATACCCCAGCAGCATGCGGCGCAAACCGAAATGCCAGCTGTTCTGTTCCAGTCCGGCAGGTAACTCAAGAGTCGCCCGCTGCTCGGCATTCAAGCCCCAGCGCACTCCCGCACCTTCAATCCATCGATGCAGTGTCGGTAGGTCACTTTCCTTAATCCCGAAACGCGCCCTGAGGGCCGGGACGTCGAGCAGATCAAGAATCTCGCTGACCGGGAAGCGGCTGTCGGGAAGCTTGAGCAGATGCTCCAGGGCGATCAGCAGCGGATCGCGGCCACGCTGCCCCTGATCGGCCAAGGTGAAGGGGATGAAACGTGAATCGTCACGGGCGATCTGCCCAAATACGGCACGAATATGCGGAGCATAGGTATCAACATCCGGCACCATCACAATCACATCGCGAGGGCGCAAGGTTGAATCCGCACTGAAGCGAGCTAGCAACTGATCGTGCAGGATCTCAACTTCTCGCTGCGGGCTATGCGCAATATGAAACCTGATCGAGCGATCCTTGAGTGGGTCGACGCTTGGCCACAGCGCGCGCGTCTCGGTCAGCGGCCGCAGCTCGAGGATGTCGTCCTGCAACTGGTTGAGCAGATTCTGCGGTTCGCTGTCGCTGAAGAGGTCAATACGCCCTTCGCTGAACGCCGCACGATAACTGTTCGGGTCGTCATAACTGTCGAGCAGGTTGATGTAATCCCTGCCCTGCTTACCCCACGCCGCCAACAACGGGTGGGCATGCTGGTGCAGTACATCGGCATCGATCATTGCCGGGGTGCCACTCTTACGCTGCTGACGCTTGTACTGGTGACGCAGAAGGTCCTTGTCCGCGACGATATCAGCCCAGTGGTGTCGGCAAGGGTTGAGTACACACAGCAGCACCTGACTGAAACGAGATAGCCCCGCGAGCGCCTCAAGCGCCTGGGCCGGCAACGAAGAAATACCGAAGACGATAACCCGTGACGGCAAGCCGGCAGGGGCTTCCTGCAATTCGTTGATACGCTGAATAAAGCGCTGATGAACACCCGCACGACTCTGCGCCATGCCTTCAGTACCGACGTCCAGCAACAGCGCTCGCCACAATTCGGCCTGCCAGCAATTAGCCGCAGGCAAGGGCTTCGACTCACCACGTGCGGTGCGTAGCAGGTGGTGCCCTTCTGCCCAGTCCTGCAACCAGTCGGCGCGGTACACCTGATACTGGTCGAACAGATCAGCCAAGCGCTCTGCGAGTTGATAGCGCTTGCGCAAATCGGCATCGTCGGTCAAAAAACGCTGCAACGGCTCAAAATGCGGCCGATCAATGACCTCAGGTAGTAGACGCATCAAACGCCAGGTCAGCGGCGCCTTGTCGAGTAACGAGGTTTCCGGAATCTCCTCACGCCCCAACACTTTGCGGTACAGCTGCCACATGAAACTGCCAGGCAGTTGCACGTCAATGGCAGCAGCAATACCGCAACCGCCCTGATCATCTTCTTCAGGATCTTCAGCCAGAGCCAACTTCAACCACTGTGCAATGCCGTTGCTTTGCACCAATGCGATCTCATTCTCCAGCGGCAACAGCGGATTGCGGCGCATCCAGCCCACGACCAGGCTTCGCAGTTCATCCAGACGGTTGCCATGAACCACCATAAAGCCGGGCTGTAGATTGGAGGTGTGCGGCATGGGTATCCCTTGGTGCGATGTGAAGAGGCTCGAACCTTAGCATGAGCTGCAGAGACAGGCCTCGCTGGCGATGTTTTCCAGGCCACAAAGACAAAACCCCTACCTGCATGCGCAGATAGGGGTTTCGGAATTTAATCTTGACGATGACCTACTCTCACATGGGGAAACCCCACACTACCATCGGCGAT